>JAPUKZ010000160.1 GCA_027295405.1 Gammaproteobacteria bacterium | reverse complement strand
TACCGTCAGAAGCCCCAGGGCATAGAAGCCCGCCCTGGAACTGGAGTAGGGATTCACCGTTTCCGCCGCAGTAGCTGGCCTGTACTCCGGGGCAGCGCTGGCATCGCTGGCATCGCTGGGACTTGGCATCGGCTATGAGTTCCTGTTTTTTTTTGGGTGGCCTGGCAGCATCTCAATATGACCCATGGGGTGTGGTTTAGCAAGACGGGTGGCGAGCAGCGAGCTTCCGCCCCGGTAAGCTCCCTCTGGTAGCCGATTGCCACGCGGCTGGCGTGTTTGGCCATGGTATTAATTACTTGCCACACCCACACTTCCTGTTAGTATGCGGCCGTTTCTACCCGGGTGCGATGCGGAGTAATCCTGGAGTGGCTTGGGGGGGAGCACGCCGCGCCAATAGACTGGAGATGAAATGATTAGAAAACTGTTTTTACTGGTTCTGGGTCTGACTCTGTCACTGGAATTACCGGCACAGGGCGCGGCTGAGTACAGGGACCAGGTGCAGACCATGTATGTAGCCTACTACGGACGTCCCGGGGATGAGGGCGGTGTTGATTTTTGGGCTGATCGGCTGGCGGGGGTCAATGGCAACCTCGACGATATTATAGACGCCTTTGGTAATTCGGATGAGTTTCAGGAGCGCTTTGGCGATCTCGACAATGAGGAACTGGTCAACAACATCTACCTGCAGTTGCTGGGGCGGGATGCGGACGCCGGCGGACTGGCTTTTTACATCGGCCAGTTGGAGGCGGGAACAATCACCCTGGCCTCGGTGGCGCTGGATGTGGCCAACGGCGCCCAGAACAGCGATATAGACGTAATCGCCAACAAACTGGCGGTAGCCACGGCGTTCACCGAGGCCTACGTCGCGGCCACTGTCAGCTATGGCAGCAACGAAATCGTGTATGCCAAACAGCTGATCGACGCTGTCGACAGCACCAGCGCCTCTCTGGATACAGCCCTGGCTGGACTTGCCGACACCCTCGGCCAATTTCCCCCGGTGGATGCGGTGCGGGTTCGACTGGCAACCAATCTCGGCGATATCGTTATTGAGATGTACGCAGACGACTCACCCATATCAGTGCAGAACTTCCTCGAGTACGTGGACAGCGGATTTTACACGGACACCTGGTTTCACCGCATTGTGGCGGGGTTCGTGATCCAGGGTGGTGGTTTTTATCAGAATCCTGACAACCCCAGCCAGCTTTTGCAAAAGCCGACTAACCAGGCCATCGTCAACGAGTCCAGTAACGGCCTGAAAAATGTGCGCGGTAGTGTGGCGATGGCGCGTACCGCCAGCCCGGACTCGGCTACTTCCCAGTTCTTTATCAACCTGGTGGATAACCCTAACCTGGATTACGTGAACGGAACTGCTGGCTACGCGGTATTTGGCTATGTGGTGTCTGGCATGAGCGTGGTGGACGAGATTGCCGCGGTACAAACCTTCAGCAATGATGTACCGACCACCGAAATAAAAATGCTCTCCGTGAGCCGGCTTAGCCCGTGATCCGTAATGTTCGTGCTCTAGCAGGGGTCTGGTCAAGCCCCTGAGGGCACCCCCGGTTACGCCGTTCAAAACGGCTATACTGCAGTAACGATCGCCATGTTTAAGCTACTCACCAATGCGCAGGTTTTCGCGCCGCAGCCCCTGGGGTTGAAGGCGGTGCTGGCCTGTGCCGGCAAGATAGTCTACATCGGCGATGATGTGCCGATTCTCGATTCTGCCCTGCAGGTGGAAACCACGGATCTGCAGGGTGCCACACTGGTGCCCGGGCTGATTGACGGGCATACCCATATTACGGGAGGCGGGGGGGAATCCGGCCCTGCCAGCCGCGTTCCCGCACCGTTCCTGAGCCAGTTTACCCAAGCCGGAGTCACCTCCGTGGTGGGTCTGCTGGGCACCGACGACCTGACCCGCAATACCCAGACCCTGGTTACCCAGGCCTACGGGCTGCGCCAGGAAGGCCTGTCCGCCTGGTGTTTCACCGGCGGTTACCATGTGCCCTTGACCACGCTGACCGGGAGTGCGCGTGCTGATATCGTTAATCTGGATCCGGTGATCGGGATCGGTGAGCTCGCTATCAGTGATCACCGCTCCAGCCAGCCCAGCCTGCAGGACATTCTGACCCTGGCCAGCGAGGCCCACGTGGCGGGATTGATGACCGGCAAAGCCGGCCTGTTGCACCTGCACCTGGGAGATGGTGAACGCGGGCTGGATCTGGTTCGCAAGGCTCTGGCGGAAAGCGAGTTGCCGGCGAGAGTTTTCCACCCCACTCATGTCAATCGCAATAAACCCTTGTTCGAGGAGGCCTGCGCACTGGTAGCGGAACAGGGCTGCACGGTAGACCTGACTGCATTTGCTGCGGCAGGCGATGCTGCGGCGGGCGTCCCCGGTTGGAGTGCGGCAGAGGCGATACTGCGCTACCGCAAGGCAGGTTTGCCGGCAAACAAGCTGACTGTGAGTTCCGATGGTGGCGGCTGCCTGTCCAGCTTCAATGCGGCGGGCGAAGTGCAGAGTATGGATATCGGAAATTCCCGCACCCTGCTGGAAACCATGCGCGCGCTGGCGGCGGAAGGTCTGGGCCTGGATGACATGCTGGCGTACTTTACCAGCAACGTTGCAGCGCTGTTGCGACTGCCGGGCAAAGGCTTGATCGCCGCCGGCATGGATGCCGATCTGCTGGTACTCGATGCCGAGTTTCGGGTGCAGCACCTCATGGCGCGCGGGAACTGGCATATCAAGAATGGCCAGTTGCAAAAACCCGGCAGTTTCGAAGCTGGACAGGCTAAATAAGCCGCTATACTCATCACAGAACAACAGGACACTTCAATGGCTCCATCACCTGTCACGTCGGGCAATAGACGCGGTTATTTGATGCCTATTGGCGGCGCGGAAGAGAAGGGCAGCAATCCACGCATCCTCAGTCGCTTCCTCGAAATTTGCGGCGGTGAACAGGCGCGCATCATGATCATTCCCACCGCGTCCCAGCTTCCGGAAACCGGCCCCATGTATGCCGACCTGTTCCTGGACCTGGGGGCGGAGCGGGCCCTGTTCACCGAGATCCGTGAGCGCAAGGATTGCGACGATGAACTGCTGCTGGAAGAGATGGATAATGCCACCGGTATCTTTGTCACCGGCGGCAATCAATTGCGCATCTCCGGCATTCTCGGCGGCACCCCGGTTGCCCAGCGCTTACGTCGGCGCAGTGCCGAGGGGGTTCCCATCGCCGGCACCTCCGCCGGGGCGGCCATGATGTCACAGCATATGATCGCCGGCGGCGCCTCGGGTCTTTCCCCCAAGGAGGATGGGGTAAATCTGGCGCCGGGTCTGGGCCTGACCAATACCGCTATTATTGATCAGCATTTCAGTCAGCGCGATCGCCTCGGTCGGCTGCTGACGGCACTGTCCTATAACCCGTTCCTGATCGGTGTGGGTATTGATGAAGATACCGCCTTCCTGATCGACGCTGATAACTGTGGTGAAGTTGTCGGCAGCGGTGCGGTCACCATCCTCGACGCCAGCGAACTGTCTCAATCCTCCCGTTCCAGTGCCGAATCCGGCACTGCGCTCAGCCTGGTGGATATGCGATTGCACGTCTTGACGGAAGGTGGGCGATACAATATGGAAACCCGCCAGGCGAGTATATAAAAAGTGAGAGAGATGTCATGAAAATACTGTCTACCAATGTGTATGTCGGCCCCAATACCTGGGCCAGTTTCCCGCTGATTAAATATGTGCTGGATCTGGGCGTGCTTGAGGAATGGCCCTCGGTAAGACTAGGCGCGGGTTTTATCGATGGACTGGTGGATGCGCTACCCGGTTTGGTGGAGCACGGTTGCTCTTACGGGTCGGCCGGTGGATTCCTGCGTCGTTTGCGTGAGGATGAAGGCACCTGGATGGGTCACATCATGGAGCACTGCGCCCTGGAGATACAAAATGTCGGCGGCTCCGAGGTGACTTTTGGTCGCACCCGTTCCACCGGTGAGCCCGGCCAGTACAACATGGTGTATGCCTATCGACAGCGGGATGTGGGATTGGAAGCGGGGGAGTTGGCGCTAAAATTGCTGCTGCACCTGCTGCCCAATGAGCTCCGAGCGGATATCGATTTTCGTTTCGAAGAAGATTTTGATTTTCAGGATGAACTCAAGGATTTTGTCCTGCGCGCCCAGAAGCGGGAATTTGGACCCTCGACTGCCTCCCTGGTCAAGGCCGCAGAGGATCGCGATATTCCCTGGTTGCGCCTGAACCAGTACAGCCTGGTGCAGTTTGGTCACGGCGTACACCAGCACCGTATCCAGGCCACAATCACCAGCGAAACCCGCCATATCGCGGTGGAGATTGCCTGTGACAAGGAAGACACCCACAGGTTGCTCAACGATCTGGGTTTGCCGGTTCCGCGCCAGTATATGATCTATAGCGAACGGCGCGCCATTGCGGCTGCCGAGCGCATCGGCTATCCGGTGGTGGTGAAACCGCTCAATGCCAACCACGGCCGCGGTGTGTCCATTAACCTGACAGAAGCGGATCAGGTGGCCATTGCGTTTAGACAGGCCCTGGAGCAGGGCACTGGCCGCGCAGTGCTGGTGGAAAGTTTCATTGAGGGCTTCGACCACCGCATGCTGGTGGTAGACAAGGAGCTGGTAGCAGTGGCCAAACGGGTACCGGGGCACGTGGTGGGAGATGGCAAGAGCAGCGTCAGTGAACTGATCGACGTGGTGAATTAGGATCCGCGCCGCGGCATCGGCCATGAGAAAGTGCTGACCCAACTGGAACTGGACAAGCAGGCCAATCGCCTGTTGGCTGAGGCGGGCAAGGATGAAAACAGCATACTGGATGAGGGCGAGATCTTTTACTTGCGTTCCACCGCCAATCTCTCCACCGGCGGTACCGCCATCGATATGACGGATGTGGTGCATCCCGATAACCGTGAGATGGCAGTTCGCGCCGTGCGTGCGGTGGGTCTGGATGTCGCCGGGCTGGATTTTCTGAGCCCGGACATCACCCGCTCCTACAAGGAAATCGGTGGCGCCATCGTCGAGGTGAACGCCGCCCCGGGCTTTCGCATGCATGTGGCACCCAGTGAGGGTAAGTCGCGGGATGTGGCCGGCAAGGTCATGGACATGTTGTTCGGCCCCGGTGAAGTGGGACGCATCCCCATTGCTGCCATTACCGGCACCAATGGTAAAACCACCACCTCGCGTATGCTGGGTCACATCCTCAAGGCCTGTGGCCACACGGTGGGTGTGACCTCTACTGATGGTATTCAAGTGGACGGAAAAATCTCGGTCAAGGGTGATATGACGGGGCCGACCGCAGCGCAGATGGTATTGCGTGATCCCTCGGTGGACTTTGCGGTAATGGAAACTGCACGCGGGGGCATTTTGCGGGCGGGTCTTGGCTACCAGAAGAGCAATGTGGCAGCTTGCCTGAATGTGGATGCTGACCACCTGGGACTCAAGGGTATTGATACGCTTGAGCAGTTGGCAGAGGTCAAGCGGGTGGTAGTAGAAACTGCCACAGATGTCGCGGTGCTTAATGCGGATGACATCAACTGCCTGAAAATGGCGGACTACTGTGACGCTGCCCGTATCTGCTATGTCACCCTGAACTCTGATAATGGCCTGGTGCGGGAGCATATTCGCGCCGGCGGCATGGCCTGCGTGCTGGAGCGGGGGATTAATGGCGACATGATCACCCTTTACGATAATGGCTCGCACATGCCGCTGCTGTGGTCACACCTGATTCCCGCCACCATGGAAGGCAAGGCCATGCACAATGTCCAAAATGCCATGTTCGCCGCCACCATGGCCTACAGCTTTGGCAAGGAATTCGACGAAATTCGCCACGGCCTGCGCACCTTCGACACCAGTTTCTTCCAGGCGCCCGGGCGCATGAACGTGTTCAATGAGCATCCCTTCAAGGTGGTGTTGGACTACGCCCACAATCCGGCGGCCTTCCGCGTGATTTCCGATATGGTGGATCGCATGGAGGTCAACGGCCGCAGGATAGCCGTGGTCTCCATGCCCGGCGACCGCCGCGATCAGGATTTTAGTGAATCTGCGGGGATACTGGCGGGCCACTTCGATGAGTACTTCTGTAAGGCGGATGACAACCGTCGCGGTCGCGGTGATGACGAAGTACCCCAGCTGCTGCGCGCTGGCCTGATTGAAAACGGGGTGGATGCTGACAAAATTTCCATTGTGCCCGATGAACAGGAGGCGGTAGCCGCAGCACTGGAAGGCGCTGGCGAAGGGGATCTGCTGGTGGTGTTTGGCGACAATATTACCCGTTGCTGGAAGCAGATCATCTACCACGGCGGCGAGCGCGAGGTGGTTGAAGAGAGCGAAGACATGCCGTTGCAGGAAAGTGCCGCGGCCAGCATGGGCCTGATGCTGGAAGAGGGCATGCAACTGATCAGCGACGATCGCGGAGTACGCCTGGCCCGTGAAGAGGAAGGGGACGATTAAGAAACAGGGGACGTAGCACGGTTTTGCGTCCCCGGTTTTGAGGAGATAGGTTCAATGCGACCCAGCGTTGAAGAACTGGAAGAAGCACTTGATATTCCCCAGCCGGCGAGCGACAGCTTGTACCTGGCGGACAGCCGGCGCCTGACGGGTCCAGGCCTGCTGTGGGACAAACCCGGCGCCATTGCCGAGGTAGTGGCCAGGGAGTTCGCGCTGGATGCCGTCGAAAAAATCTGGATGCGTCAGGCGCGTATTTTGCTTGACGCGGTGGGGTGGGCTGACCAACAGTGCTGCGCACGCCAGCATGAGGACGGCCTCAACCTGGCGATCTCAGCGCCCATGGACCAGCTCTATTCGGCCATCTTCGTGGTCCAGGCCGCGTGGCACTACAGCGCCTGTGAAATACTGCAGCAAAGCCCCGAGCCCCTGGAGCAGATGGTGTCTGATCTGCATGGCGTTATGCAGAGCGAAGCCAACCCCCCCTTGATTGCATTGCAGCAGGCAGCCGCAGAACAGGGCGTGGATTTTATTTCCGATGACGACGAGTTGTCCCTCGGTCACGGCTGTGGTTCGCAGACCTGGCGGGTAGATCAGCTGCCCATTCCCGGGGATGTAGACTGGGGCAAGCTACACGATGTGCCCGTAGCCATGATTACCGGTACCAATGGCAAGTCCACCTGCGTGCGGCTGGCCGCTGCCGTCGCTACGGCGGCGGGCAAAGTAGCTGGCGTCACTTCCACCGATTTTGTGCGGGTAGGTGAGGATATTCTGGATCACGGTGACTATTCTGGTCCCGGCGGTGCCCGCATGTTGCTGCGCGACCCGCGTCTGGAGCTTGCTTTCCTGGAGGTTGCCCGCGGCGGAATTTTACGTCGGGGCCTGGCCTTGCACCGCGCCCAGGCGGCGCTGATTACCAATGTTGCCGCCGATCACCTCGGGCAGTACGGCATCAACACCGTGCCGGCCCTGATTGAGGTGAAGTTTTCTGTATTCCGGACTCTCGCTCCCGGGGGGGTGTTGGTGCTCAATGCCGATGATGAGGGCCTGGTGCAGCAGGCGCACAAGCTCGCGGCGGAGGTGGCAGCACAGGAAAAAACCGTCAGCTGGTTCAGTCTCGAGCGCGCCAATCCCTGCATTCGCGCAGCCCTGGCCAATGGGTCGCCCTGCGGTTGGCTTGAAGATGGCTCGCTGTGGTATTTCGATGGGGTGGAACAACAGGCCGTTATTGCCGTTGCCGACGTCCCGATCACCCTGGCTGGTGCGGCCCGTTATAACGTGCAGAATGCACTCGGGGTGATGTGTCTGAGTATCGCCTTCGCGCTGCCGATGGACAGTGTGCGGGCAGGCCTGACTGAGTTTCACAACAGCCCGCAGGACAACCCCGGGCGCTTTAACGAGTTCGTCGTCGAGGGTGCCCGGGTATTTGTGGATTTTGCCCACAACCCCCACAGTATTGCTGCTATTGCAGAAACCATGCAGGTGCTGCCCGCGAAACGCCGTCTGCTGATGCTGGGACACGCCGGTGATCGCAGTGACGATGATATTCGCGGCCTCACGGCCGGTGCTTTCAAGCTGTCACCGGATCATGTCATCATTACCGAGATTCCGGACTACCTGCGCGGTCGCAAAAGCGGGGAGGTCAGCGCAGTAATTCGACGGGAGTGTTTGCAACAGGGCTTGCAGGAACAGCAGCTCAGTTTCCGCGAGAACCCGCTGGCGGGTGCACGCCGTGCCCTGGAGTTACTGCAGCCCGATGACCTGGTACTGCTGCTGGTGCACTCCGACCGGGATGCGGTCATACAACTGTTGGAAAGCCACGCTGGCGCTTGTCATTCAGCGGTGTCCCGGTAGAGGACGCGCAGGTATTTATCCAGGGTGATATTGCGGCCGCACAGAACCACCACCACCTTCTTGCCCTGATATTCGTCTCTGCAGCGAACCAACGCGGCCAGGGCAACCCCCGCGGCGCCTTCCACCATCCACTGTTCCTGGTCGGCCAGTGAGCGCATGGCCCCGGCAATTTCCTCCTCACTGACCAGCACCTGTCGATCAATCAATTGCTGGCACAGCTCAAAAGTGACCGAACCCGGCTCAACGCCGCCGGCGGTGCCATCGGAGAGCGTTTCAGCTTCTGCGACAGCCACGATTTTTCCGGCTTGCAGGCAGGCGTGCATGCTGTGTGCCACCTCCGGCCAGCAGGCCACGATCTCCACCTGTGGCTGCAGTTGCTTCAGGGCACTCGCGGCACCGGTTATCAGGCCCCCGCCGCCCACGGCGATAAATACCGCATCTGCCGGTGGCAGTTGTTCGGCAATTTCCATTCCCACGGTGCCCTGCCCGGCAATAATATCCAGGTCGTTGTAGGGGGAGACGAAGGTCATGCCGCGCTCGCGGGCGGCTTTCCCGGCAGCGAGTTCCGCCGCCAACGCGTCTCCCTCCACCAGTTCAATAGTGGCACCGTAGAGTTCGATTTTCTTCAGCTTGGCGGCCGAAGCCGAGGCCGGTGCATACACCGTAACTGGCACCTGCCGGCCACGCCCGGCAAGAGCCAGGCCCTGGCCGTGGTTGCCGGTGGATGCGGTAATAACCCCTTGTTTGCTCACCGCATCGCTGAGCAGCCGAATCTTGTTACTGGCGCCGCGATACTTGAACGAACCGGTGCGCTGGTTGTGCTCGCACTTGAAATACACCTCGCAGCCCAGCTCTTCGGATAACAGCACGCTGTATTCCAGGGGTGTGGTCAGCACCTGCGGGCGCAGGGCCTGATGAGCCTCCTGAATGGCCTGGAACAATGCCTCCGTCATTGTTGGTGTTGCCTCCTTACTTGTTGAGAATCGCGTCCTTGCGCGAGGTCAGTTTGGGTTTTGCCGCCAACTCATCCAGTCGTGACGGCTTGTCGCTCTCACTCTCTGCCGCGGGTGCCTCTCGCATGGTAGGTGGGCTGGCCCGATCCGAGGGTTTCAGTTGCCAGAGCAGGAAAAACAGTGCGGCGTACACAATCAGGGTTTTGCTCACCAGAGCCGCACCCACCCACTGCGGATAGTGGGTTTGCAGGTAGCTGGCGATATCGGTGTACAACCAGGACGTGACAAAGGCGAAGGCCGCGGCTGCGACCATATTGAAAATCTTCATGCGATACTTGCCGGCGAAGCCGAGCAGGGCGCTCATTCTGGCAAAGCGATAGAGTGACATGAGCTAGCTGATACTCAGGCCCAGCATGGCCAGTATCCCGATCAGGGATGTCTGTTTGATATCCGACCACACCGACTGTTCCGCATCCGCCAGCAGGTACTCCAATTCCTCCTCTGACAGGTCGTCCTCGGACTTTCCGTGCAGGATAAGGTCCTTGCGCACCCGCTTGACCGCCACCTTCCGCACCTTGCTGGTGATGACGCGATTCGGGAAGTACTGCTTGAGATCTTCCAGTTCCATGCCGCTAGGGTAAACATTCACACCCTGGAACACAATTTGCGGTTTGCGCCGCATAATTGTGCGCGGCTGCAACCAATCTCGGTGCCCGGGTGCTGTGCGACCTGATGCTGGAGCGCCAGACCGACCTGACCCGGCTGGCCCGGGTGGATGACACTCCCCGCAAATGGGAACCGGAGCCCCTGCGCTGGCTGGGCTATACATGCGGGAGTATTCTCGCCGGCACTGTTGATCACATTGTCCACCCGGGCGCCTGCAAAAATCCACAATCCGGCGCCGATAAGGCGTATTATTTTGATAGCGGGTATCGAGGCGATGTATGAACAGACTCTGTATTAGTGCGCTGGCGTTGCTGACCGTGCTGGTTGTCAGTGCCGGTGAGAGGGACAAACCCCGGTGGATGTTGCCCGAGCAGGGCTTTCTTGTGGAAGAGTCTGACGCCAAGGTCGAGTCCGTCACCGAGGAGAAGGAAAAAGGGGTTTACCGCATAGAAATTTCCCTACCGAAGCTGGAAACACCCATTGAGGAAGTGTTGGTGATCGGGCAGACGGAAGATAAGCCCGAATTTGTCCTGCCGAAAATCCCTTACGAGATCATCAACGACCTGGATGGGCAGCGCAGCGGTATTGTCATCTACCTGGGGGAAAAGCGGAATTTCGCCCTGCGGATCAACTACGAGGATGGCACCCAGGCGGCGCTGCCGCCGAAGGTTGGTGTACTGAAGCCCTGAGCGGCGGCCAGCTTGGCCACCCCCGGATAGCCCAGACTGGCATCGTCAGCAGCAAGCATCATGTCGCAGGCAACAGTCGGCGGTCAATATTCAGGCCCGTCTCCGTAGACCAAACCCTTCTCTGCTGCCTGCTCGCGGATCGCACTGAAGACTTTATAATCAAGTGAATCCTCGGCACCGCCAGCAGCCTCGAGACGTTCGTCGAGGTAGTAGCCACGCTGTTCACTCAGTTCACGGATCTGGTCCTGCAAATCCGCACGCTTGGCGACAATACGTACAATCAGGTCCTTCTGATCCCGACGCGACATGGTTTGCATGGGCTCAGGTAACTGCTCCGCTTCGACCGCAGAGAGATCGACCTTACCATTCACGACGTCGGCAGCCAGATCGCGGTCCCCCAGCAGGTTGGTGCTCCCGCTGGCTGAGGCATTGAACGCGGCGCGGCGCGCGCGGGATTCCAGAGACGCCCCCGCGTGCAGTTTGGCGGTGGCCTGCTCTTTCTTTTTCTGTTTTGCCTTCTCTTCCTCGTTGCCATAGAACAGTCGCGTGCTATCCAACTCCTGCGAAAGCCTGGCGAGCTTGGCATCGAAGGGCGTCGCTATCGCCACGGCACTCCCAGCCTGCTCGACCTGAAAGTGCCGGCCCTGGGTCAGCTGCGCTATTTGCAACCACTGTGCGCCGGTCGCGGCGTGGTCTCCGCATTGGATCGTATTGACAACGATGCCGCGTTCAACCGCGGCCCTCATGGTGACCGGGTACTTGACGTCGTCCTGGTAGTCCATATGCGGCGGCGCGTCGCCCACCAGGAACACCACGCGATAGCTGTCTGGATCCTGGCTCCAGGAAATGCGATGAATGGCATCATACAAAGCCTGGTTCACGCTTTCCGGCCCGTCGCCACCGCCTTCGGCCTGGAAGTCCATCAGGGTGGCGTACATGGAATCCAGGTCCGCCGACAGGTCCACCACGCGGGTGACATAGGCATCGCCGCGATCGCGGTAGGCCACCAGGCCCATTTTGATCTCGGGTGCAGGTTGGGCTGACGCCATGGTCGCGGCAATTGACCAGATCTTTTCCTTGGCCGCCTCAATCAGCCCCCCCATGCTGCCGGTGGTATCCAGCACGAAAACCACTTCTATGCTGGGCCGGTGGACTGTTGCTGTTACTACGGGTTGAAATGTCACGGCCTGCGTTGGGGGAACGGCGGTCTGGACCGCGACTGCGCCGCTGGTCTTGTCCACCGGGTACAGTATGACTGTTGCTGCGGTGACACCTAGTATCGCAAGAGCAATAATTTTCGAATTCATTTTCAGTATCCTCGATATTGTCAGTTGTGCATAGAAAGCCTGCGCAGCGCCGCCTCTGCGGTGCGGTACGCACGCTGGAAAATCGCATCGTCGATAGGTTCCCTGTCCCCGGCCTCGTGCGCTCGGCGCATCGATGCCGGTATAGCGACAAAGAGCGCCTGGCCGACAAAGAAGCACCAGATGGCGAGAAAGATGTTGCCAGTGTGGGCGGTGGCCCACAGTGCGGTCGCCAGGCTCATACCGCACAAACCCAGATCGAGCAGTGCCGACAGCACGCTGGAGTAGTAATACAGGGAGCGCACCAGCCAGATCGCACTGACGTGCACGAGCAGGTAGATGGGCAGGGAGGGCGCGCCAAACCAACTGACACAGAACATCACGCTCCACAGCATGACCGTCGTCAATCGGCCGACGCGTTCACTGCTGCGGCTCAGAAGGTACAAGGTATAACCCAGGCCCAGCATCGCGATCAAACTGCGCAGCACAATGTCGGACGGAAGCGGCCCGACCAACACACTGAACAACACGCCACCGGAAAAGCTGGCGAGCAGGGCGAAGCCGACACCCTGCAGGAAAGAGGGGCGTTTCATGACTGGCTCCTCCTCTGCTTTTCTCGCAAAAAAGCTACCTCAACTTCCTCCTCCGGTACTGCGCTTTCCCTTGCTGCGCATTCTCCCGGCCAGGCTGAGAGGGGAACCCCGGCCTCTTCACGCCCCAGCAGAAGCTCTGCTTTCTGTCGCATGTTGTCCAAATGCCCGTGGTTCTCGGTTACCGCCGCCTGCAACTCCGCAAGCGCCTTGCCGCCAGCCCGGTGCCTGCCGGCGACACGCTTCAATTGAAGCTGCGCTTCCAGTTTGCGCTTGACCAGCTTTCGCGCCAGATCGTCCTTGCCCGATGCAAAGCAGATGTCCATTTCTCCATCGAGATTGGACCGCGTTTGCTCAATGTCGTCTTCCTCCGCGCACAGTTGTTGCTGCTCCTGTTGCAGCCACTTGATGCGCTGCTCGCTTTTTGACAGCTCCTCTTCCATTTCCCGGATCGCCTGTTTGAGAAGTATTTCGGGTTCCTCCATGCGATCCAGCACCGCGTGAAAGTCCGCGCTGAAGAGTCGTGATATTCGGGTAATCAGTGCCATGGCGTATTCTCCTGTTGTGTGTCTATGGCAAATCAAGCTTGCCTGCCAGACATCTTAGGAAACACACCGATCATCGTGTAGACAGCATCTGGTAAAAAAACGCAGCGCTTTTTACAAGAAATTTACATGCGCCCTTGCGGGGGAGCTGCTAACCTGATTTTTCCCCTACAGGTAGCCGGAGCGGTAGTGACAAGAAAATTACGCATCCTTGTGGTTGAAGATGAGACGGCGATACGCAACGGCCTGGTTGACGTGTTTGTCTTCCACGGCTACGAGGTGGAAAGTACTGCCGATGGCCGAAAGGGTCTGGACCTGGCCCTGAGCGGCAAATTCGACCTGATTCTGCTGGATATCATGTTGCCTGGGCTCAATGGCTACGAAATATGCGACGGGATTCGCAAGGCGGATCGCGACCAGCCCATCATTATGCTCACCGCGAAGACCAACGACGAGGACATCATCCAGGGGCTGAGCCTGGGCGCCGATGACTATGTGGCCAAACCGTTTTCAGTCGCGCAGCTGGTGCTGCGGGTGCAAGCGGTACTGCGGCGGTCCCACGCAGGACTGGAGATGGCCAACCATATTTACCTGAGTGGCGAGATCGAGATCGATACCCAAAACCTGTGCGGTCGCCGCGGCGCTGAGGTACTGGAGTTCACCCGCCGGGAAGTGGAAATGCTGCAGTACCTGCAGGCCAACTCAGAACGACCGGTGTCGCGTGAAGAGCTGCTGACCAAGGTGTGGGGTTACGCCAGGAATCTTGGCCTGGAAACCCGCACGGTCGACATCCACATCGCCAAACTGCGGCGCAAGATCGAAACTGATTCCAGCGCACCGGTAAACCTGGTGACTGTTCGCGGGGCAGGCTACCGCCTGGTCACCGCTTCCTGAGATGCTGCGCGCCACCCTTGCCAGGGGATTCGACAGGAGCTCACTGCGAACGGTTCTGCTGCTTTTTTTCCTCGCCCTGGGTATTCCCACTGCGATCCTGATCTACCAGGCCTTTGACCAACTGAAATGGGAGGCCTTTCACCAACATCGGTTGATGGCGGAGGAGTTGGCGCTGCGCATCGATAACCGGCTCGTCGAGCTGATCGAATCTGAAGAGTCACACTCTTTTGCCGACTACAGTTTCCTGGTGGTGGCCGGCGATCCAGAGGCTAATTTTCTGCAACGCTCGCCCCTGTCCAGCTACCCGGTGGACGCTCCGATTCCCGGCTTGCTGGCCTATTTTCAGGTCGACGCCAGGGGCGGGTTCAGTACGCCGCTGCTCCCACGGCAAAGCCCTGACCCGAGGTCTTACGGGATTCCCGCTGCCGAGTATGCGCAACGCCTGGCCCTGCAGCAGCAACTCCAGCAGGTATTGAGCCGGAACCGCCTGGTTCTGGCCCGCCCCGACGAACAAACTACCGAACGCCGCAACGCATCCGCCAAGGTAAGCTTTGACGACCGCTTAGTTGTGGCGGAGGCAGCGGAGGCAATGGAAGCCCCGGCTGACAGCGATAGCGAGGGCCAGGCGGCTTTTGACCGGCTCAACGAATCCTACGCCAACAGAAATCTGGGAGGGAACGAGCAGGAAGTGGCCCGCTTGTACGGGCGGGTCGAGGATTTGCTGCTCGATTCCAGCCTGGCAGCGCAAAGCCGTGAGCTGGCGCGCGGCAGACGTCAAGCCTCCGCTATGGAGAAGCCCGGCGGCGGACAGCGCAGCAAGCGCAAGGAGCTGATTTCAGTGCCGGAGCCGACACTGCAGAAGAAAGATATGGACAAAGGCGAGGCGGATGTGCTCTCTAGCGTACGGGTGATGACTTTCGAAAGCGAGATCGACCCCTTCGATTTTGCCCTGCTCGACAGCGGACATTTTGTCTTGTTTCGCAAGGTCTGGCGCGACGGCCAGCGCTATATACAGGGTGCTGTAATCGAGCAACAGGCCTTCGTACAGGGGCTTATTGCGAATTCCTTCCGCAGCACCGGCTTGGCGGGGATGAGCGATTTGATTATCGCTTACCGGGGCAATGTGGTGGCGGCGGTGCGCGGACAGAGCGGCCGCAATTATCTGGAGAGTTCCCGGGAACTGAGTGGCGCACTGCTCTATCGGACCCGCCTGTCGGCGCCTCTGGCAGACCTGGAACTGGTTTTCAGCATAACTCGACTGCCGACCGGTCCCGGCGGTCCGCTGCTAGGCTGGATCAGCTTGATTCTCATGCTGGTACTCTGTGGCGGCGTTTACCTGATGTATCGGCTGGGATTGAGCCAGCTTGAGCTGACCCGTAAACAGCAGGATTTTGTGTCCGCGGTCAGCCACGAACTCAAAACACCGCTGACCTCTATCCGCATGTATGGGGAGATGTTGCGCGCGGGCTGGGCTGATGAGGACAAGAAACAGAGCTATTACGAATTCATCTATCAGGAGAGCGAGCGACTGTCGCGCTTGATCACCAATGTCTTGCAACTGGCGCGCTTGACCCGCAGCGATCCACAGTTCGACCTCAAGCCTGTCGACCTTGCCGAACTGATCGATATGGTCGCATCCAAAATCGCTAGCCAGATACAAGGCGCTGGTTTCGTTCTGGAAATCGACAACGGGAGCATTCCCGGGCAAACGGCGGTGCTGGTCGACACGGATAGTTTTACCCAGGTGTTCATCAACCTGGTGGACAATGCCATCAAGTTTTCTGCCGGTGCTGAGAAAAAGCTGATTGAACTCGGCGCTCGGGTAACCAAGGATGGGACCGTGCT
>JAPUKZ010000016.1 GCA_027295405.1 Gammaproteobacteria bacterium | reverse complement strand
CGACCACTTCATCACGTTTACCGAGGATGGTAAATCGGCGGCGCGTGGTGCCGACATCAAAGCCAGCGAGTTTCCCGTGCCCATGGTGGCCAACTCTCGCATCACGCGCACAAAGTTGGCATTGGGAATTCCCAGCGGCTATTGGCGGGCTCCGGGCTCCAATGTCATCGCCTTTGCGGTGCAGAGTTTTATCCATGAATTGGCCGTGACGGCCCGGCGTGATCACCTGGAATTTCTGCTGGAATTAATGGCTATGCCGCAGCATGGTGCCGGGGACTCCGGTGCTAGCGGACTGAATCCGGAGCGGGCGGCGAGAGTGATCGCAGCGGCTGCGGAACAGGCCGGTTGGAACGACAGGCGGCCCCAGGGTACCGGTCTCGGCCTGGCCTTCCACTACAGCCATGCCGGCCACATCGCCGAGGTGGCGGAAGTGAGCGTGGATCGCAACCGCAAACTCAAGCTGCGGCGGGTAACAGTGGTGGCCGACGTCGGCCCGATCATCAATCCCAGCGGTGCAGAGAACCAGGTGGAAGGCTCCGTCATCGATGGCTTCAGTACGATGATGGGACTGGCGCTGAGCATCGAAGAGGGGCGGGTTCAGGAAAGCAACTTCCATGAGTATCGGCCACTGCGTATGCCCAGCGCACCGGTGATTGACGTGCAATTTCTGGATTCCGACTACCCGCCAACGGGTCTGGGTGAGCCCGCCTTGCCGCCGCTGGCACCCGCGGTGGGCAATGCCATATTCAACGCCATCGGTGTGAGGGTGCGGGAGCTGCCGTTGGTGAAGAGTGGGTTTAGTGTAGCGTAGGCAAGGTTGGGGTCTGAGAGCCTGCCCCGCGAGCGCAGCGAGTGCCTTGGGTATGACCCTGACAGTGCCGCCGCACTGGTCGTTTGAGTTACTGCTGCCAAGGATTTTCAGCTATTTTATCCTGTATTGCTATTTACTGTGGAGTTACCTGCATATTTGGCTGAGCAGTTCCCGTTTGAAATGCAAAAATTACTCGATGCGGCCCGCGCTGTTGCCGCTCACCCTGGGATACGATGCGAGCGGAGGACCGGGAGATAAAACCAGCGGTGTTTGTGCTGGTCAGCACTATGTTGAAGCAATCCTATGCTATCGCGGCCGCGGAATTTTCCACCGCGCTGGAGCGACTGCGTGAGCTAGACGCTATCAGTGCAGGCTCGGAGGCTGCTGACTCGCGACCAGCTCGCTCTCCAACGCGTCGACAACACTGCGGAACATTTCCCGGTTGGCCGCGTTCAATTCTGCCAGGGTGCGATGGGCCTGCAGGACGGCATCGGCAATCTCTTGCTCCTGGTCCGCCACCAGCGGAAGGTCACCGGCATCAACAGGGCGCGGCTGCTGCTGATCGTCTATGGTAAAGACATCATAAAATCCGACGGTTTCCAGGATGCGGTTGACATTGGCATTGGTCGAGATCACGGTGGTTTTATGATGGAAACGATCCTGCACCAGGTTGGCAATACGGGCGAGCAGGCCGAGGTTGGTGCTGTCGATCCCCTCAGTCTCGGTCAGGTCGATCAGGATATCGTCAAACTCCTGCTGCTGTAGCTGCTTTATGAAGGCGCTCAGGGGGGCACAAATGGTGTAACGCACGTCACCGGAAAATTTGAGTACGTAGGTATTGCTGACTTTTGCGTAGAGAATTTGACCTTCACCCACGTCGATTCACCTCCTCACAAACAACAGCGTCACATCATCGGGCAAGTTTTCCTGCACCGGCGTCAGCCCCAAACCCGCAATGAATTCCCCCGTACTCAGTGCCAGATCATTGACCCCGGCCAGCAGCGCAGCCTCTCTCTGGTAGACCTCTGCCTGCGGCAACAGTTCCAGTATACCGTCCGAGCACAGCACCAGCAGGAACCGGTCCGGCAGCGGCTGTTCCTCCACCTTGTATTCCGCATGCCCGAACAGGCCCACCGGCTTGCTTTTGCCGCCGATAGTCATGGCCTGCCTGCCGTCGAACAGGACCGGAAACGGAAACTGCCCACCATTGGCGAAATGCAGGACATTCGCTTCCAGGTCGATGATTCCGTAGAACATGGTCAGGTATTTCTCCAGGTCATTGTTGAGCAGGTTCCTGTTCAATTCCTGTAGAACCGCGGCGGGATCGAGTATCAGGCGGCTCTTCTGCTGCCAGCAGTCCATCAGGTAATGGCTCATGGAGTTTTGCAGGATGACAGTGATCAGCGCGGACGACACGCCGTGTCCGGATACATCCGCCAGGTAGAAACCGAGATGCCCGGCATCTATCCTGAAGTAGTCCACAAAATCACCGCTGAGGGACGCGGAGGGTAACAGCAGGCGATCGAAGCGACAGGGACCGTAGCTGATCCCGTCCTCGGGTAGCAGTTGGAACTGAATGCGTCTGCCGGCCTCCTCGTCCTCCTTCAGGGTATCCATACTGCGCCGCAGGTGGCTGATGGTGTCCTTCAGACGCGCCTGGTATTCCCGGTTCTCCCGCAACAGCCGCGCCCTCTCCAGCGATCTTTCCACCGCGTGCTCAAGTACGGCCATATCCTGGATGGGCTTTGTTACATAGTCCCAGGCGCCCAGTTTCAGGGCCTGGATTGCATCGTTGAACTCACCTTGCCCGGACACGATAATAATCGGGGTTTCCTCAAACTCAGCCGCCATGGCGGCGAGTACATCGAGGCCGCCCATTTCCGGCATTTGCAGATCGCTGAGCACCAGGGCGGGCCGCTCCTGCCTGACCTTTTCCATGCCGGCGCGACCGTTGTCCGCTTCCAGGATCAGGTAGCCGCTGTCCTCCAGGTAGGCGGCGATACTCTCCCTGATGCCCGCCTCATCGTCAATGACCAGAATGGTTTGCGGCGTGTCGTTCATGGCTCACTCACTGCCCGAATCGCGTTGGCGAGCAACGCCATGTCCAGCAGCGGTTTCATGAACACGTCCTGGTCGACAATGCCGATGGCACGCAGCTCCGCGGGCAGCGCGTAATTGGCCGAGCCGGTGTGTACAAGGAATACCAATTCGGGCCGCAGGGCGTGCAGTGCCATCACGGTGGCATTGCCGTCCATACCCGGCAGCCGCATATCCATCACGCACACCTGGTACTGCCCCCCATCGCGCACCATCTGCACTGCCTGCTCCCCCGATTCGGCGCCGGCCATCTGCATACCCTCGTCCTCCAGGTACGCCACCAGGTTTTCCCGTACTGCTGCGTCATCGTCCACCACCAGTACTGAAAGCACCTCGATTCCCTCAGCTCTGCCGCAGGGGCAGGCGGATGATGAACCTGGCTCCCTCACCGGGTGCCGTTTCCACCTGCATACTGCCCTTGTGCTGGTCGTAGATAATGAAATAGGACACGGAAAGCCCCAGCCCTGTGCCCACGCCGACTTCCTTGGTGGTATAGAATGGTTCGAAGATCCTCCGGCGGGTCTGCTCATTCATGCCAGGCCCATTGTCCATCACCTCAATACGCGCATAATCCCCCTCAAGACGCGTTCGCAAGGTAATCCTCGGCGGTTTTTCCTGCGCGGGGTTCATGGCCATCGCCTGGGCGGCGTTGACGATCAGGTTCAGTATGACCTGCTCTATCTCCGTTTTGTCACACTCCAGCAAACCCAGATCCGGGTCGAAGTCACGTCTAAATTCAACCAGCTTGATGTCGTACTCCTTCTTCAGGTCGTAATCGCTGGAAGCCAATCGTACCGAGGTATCCAGCAGTTCCGCGAGGTCGATGGGCTCGTAGTGCAGCTCACTGCGGCGACTGAAAGTGAGCATGTCGTTCACAATTTTGGCGGCGCGGGTGCCCGCCTCCTGGATGCGCTGCAAAAACTGGAGAATATTGCGCTGCTCCAGGTACTGATGCACCCGGTCAAGATCCAGATCCAGTTCAGCCGCCGCCTTGCGATTGGCGGGCAACTCCCCGGAGAAACGCCGCTGGATGTTCTGGCAGCTTTGCAGAATGGCGCCCAGCGGGTTGTTGATTTCATGGGCCATGCCGGCGGCCAGGCCACCTACCGACAGCATTTTTTCGGTTTGCACCATCATTTCCTGCATGCGCACCCGGTCGGTGACATCGTCCAGCCGAATCACGGCGCCGACGGTACCGTCCGCGATCAGGGGATAGGCCAGCGCATCGACAAAGCGTGTCTCCCCCGTGAGGTCTATTGGCAAGCGTTCCGCCTTGACCGGTTTGCCGCTGGTGATGACCTTCTTGATCTGTTCAACCTGGATTTCATCAATGGGTAAGAAATCGGTGACCTGTTGCCCCATGGCCTGCTGCGCCGACACCCCCGTGGTCTGTTCCGCCGCCGCATTCCACTGGGTAACCCGGCCATCCTGGTCCACCGCCACCAGCATGGAGGGCATGGAATCGATTATGTTCTTGAGGTAGGTGCGCATGCGCTGCATTTCGCGAACCGCCTCCATCCGCTCGGTAATATCCTGCACCTGGCCTATAGTCATCAGTGGAACACCGCTTTCATCCCGCACGATACTTACATGGGACAGACAGGTCACCATCCGCCCATCCTTGCATACATAGCGCTTTTCTTCCCGGTAGCTGTCCTTGTCCCCGTCCCACAGTCGCTGCAGATTGTTATGCGTGGCCCGGCGATCGTCGGGATGGGTAATATCCAGTGCCGCCATGGATTCGAGCTCTGCTCGGGTATAGCCGAGCATTCTTGCCATGGCCGGATTGGCGCGAATAATGCGCCGGTTCGGATCGGCAATAGCCATACCAATGGGCGCATTGTCGAAGGTGAGGCGCAGCAGTTCCTCGCGCCGCTGCTGCTGCTCCTCGGCCTCCTTGCGAGCGGTGATGTCCTGCAACTGGCCGACAAAAAACTGCGGTTCCCCATCGGGATCGCGCACCAGGTTCACATGGAATTCACCCGTGATCAGAGCACCGTCCTTGCGAAGCAGGCGGACTTCAATATCAAACTGCGGGATAGAACCCGCCAGCAGCTCATCCGCCAGCGGGTCGCCGCGCTTGCGGTCATCCGGGAACAGCAGCTCATTGAAATCCATGCCAACTAATTCGTCGGCGCTGTAACCCAGCAACTCGCAGAGATGCGGGTTGACCGATCGGATCCGGCGCTCGGGTTCAACCGTGAGAATGCCCACCGGCGCGTTCTCGACGGTCAGGCGCAGTTGCTCTTCACTGTCACGCAGCTTTTGTTCCGCCAACCTGCGCGCGGTAACGTCCTGAATTTCCGCCACCGTCAGCAACGGCGCGCCGGCGTCGTCCATGACCAGGCCGACCCTGATACAGGCCGTAATCTCTTCGCCGTCTTTGCGGATGTAGCGCTTCTCTGCCTCGTAAGCACCGGTCTCACCGCGTATCAATGCCTGCCGTTGTTCCCATGTTCTGGCGCGATCGTCGGGGTGGACGAGATCCAGCACCGACATCTGCAGCAACTCTTCGGCGGAATAGCCCATCATCTGGCAGAAAGCGGGGTTTACGCTGAGATAGTGGCCGTCAACGGCCGACGTGACGATCCCTATGGGGGCGTTCTCAAGGGTAAGCCTGAGCATCCGCTCGCGCTCTTGGAGCGACTCCAATGGATGTGTCAGCGCCCGGTTCTCCATGGCCACCGGTAATTAAGGACTGTTTTCACTCTCTAGATTAGTAGAGTCTCGCAGACCTTGCCGCGGGCTCCGGGTTGGACTGGGTCCGAACGGGGCGCTGCAGCGCTCAAGATGCAAAAAATTTGTCCACCCGCGCCAAGCCGCCGTCTTGGCGGTCCTGCATGCCGTTTGCGGGTACTGTCAAGCA
>JAPUKZ010000159.1 GCA_027295405.1 Gammaproteobacteria bacterium | reverse complement strand
ATTCTGGAAAGAACGTTTTGGCAGCGATGATCGGGTTCCTGTTTGGGACTAGTGGGGCCCAGGGGGTGATGGCGCAAGACCAGGGGAATGATGGTCCCAGGAGCTATGTAATCGAAGAAGTCATCGTTTCCGCGCAAAGACGTGATCAAAATATGCAGGACGTAGGAATCGCGATAACCCAGTTTTCCCGCGAGGACATGCGTGAATTACGTGTCGTGCGACCCGAAGATCTTGCCGCTCAAACACCGGGTTTGGATATCAAGAACGGGTTGGGCAACTTTAACCCGATTTTTACCATTCGCGGCATCGGACTTAATGATTACAACGTCAACAACAACCCATCGGTTGGTGCCTATCTGGATGAAGTCTATATGCCTAACGGTGCGTACTTAGCATTCTCCTTGTATGATATGGGGCGCGTCGAAGTGCTTAAAGGGCCGCAGGGAACCCTGTTTGGTCGCAACACAACAGCGGGTGCAATCAACTTTCACACCGTCAAACCCACAGAAGAATTTGAAGCCTTCATCAAGATGGATTACGGACGCTGGAATACCATTAATTTGGAGGGGGCTATCGGTGGGCCGCTATCTGAGACCATGAGGGGGCGTTTGGCTTTCGCCGCCAATTCTTCCGATGGTTCTTACACCAACAACGGCACCACGGTTGCCGGAGGTCTGGTCGGGCCTTCAGCCTCTACATTTGATGAACAATTTGGCCCCGAGGATTCGGCGAGTTTGACTCCACCCAACGCAGTGGTAGAGAGGGACAGTGACTTCTTCGAACAAGAGAACTATGCGATACGCGCGAGTTTAGAGTGGGACCCGTCAGATACCGTGCAGGTATTTGTGACGGGACATTATTCAAATGATAGTTCGGATAACCTGGTGCGCAGTATGTCAGCTGATGCTGTTGATAGAAACGGCTTCAGCCCGACAGACGATGACCCCTTCTCTGTAGATGCAAACCTTGATCCAGAGGTTGACATCGATGGCTACGGTGGTGCTCTGAATGTCGTCTGGGATCTGGAATCCCTGACCCTGACCTCGATCACAGGTTACGAGACGATTGATCGTATGATTCCTTTTGATGACTCAAGCCCCTGGCGTATTGTTGATCAGATATTCTTTGACGACGCGGAATTTTACAGCCAGGAATTGAGGTTGTCCTCGAACGATGACGGGCCGTTGTTTTGGATGGTCGGCGGGTTCTATTCTCATGAGGACCTGACGTTTCAAAAGGATATCTTTGGCCTCGATTTTGTGGTGCGGACATCAATTCTCACTCTGTTTGACCAGGATGCAGATTCCTACGCGGCATTTGCGCATACGGAATACGACTTGAGCGAGCAATGGAAGCTCACTCTCGGTGCGCGTTACACCTATGATGACAGATCTTATGAGGGTGGTTCGTTTACCGAGGACCCCTATGGTATAGATCTGGCACCCATCTTTTTCTCAGCGCCACAGCAAAGTAGTGGTGGTTTTGATGAGGACTACGTCGACGGAAAAATCGCCCTGGATTGGACGCCAGGCGAAGATATGCTTTTCTATGGCAGCGTGAGTCTAGGACATAAGGGTGGTGGCTATGATGGTTCCACGATCACAGATCCAAGCTCATTCGACCCCTTTAAGGCTGAAGAGGTTGTGGCGTATGAAATCGGCGTGAAAAGCTCGCTGTTAGATAGTACCTTGCAGCTGAATGCGTCTGCCTTTTTTTACGACTATACCGATATGCAAGCAGAAGCCGAGCGGGAAGTGCCTCCCGGTGGTGTGTTTGAGAGTGTCAGAGCCAACGTTGGTGAAGCCGAAATATACGGTATTGATGCCGATTTGTGGTGGAGGCCAGCCGCGGGCCTGGATATCAAGTTGGGGCTTGCTTATCTGGATACCGAGCTCACCAGTTGGAATTCAACAGACCCGGAAGAGATTGCTAAATTCGTGGGTAATGAAATTCCCGACGCACCGGAGTTTACTGCCAACGGTATGATACGTTACGAGTGGCCCATTGCAGACGCACTGGTAGCGTCGGTGTTGTTCGACGCCAACTACACTGGGTCTACCTTCAAAGATATCGACAACTCAGATTATTTGGAACAGCCTTCCTATTGGCTGGCAAATGCACGGGCATCTGTCGGTTCTGAAGGAGGGGACTGGAATGTCGCCCTTTATGTTAGGAATCTGGCAGACGAAGAATACATCCGTCAGGCGTTTGACAACTTTGGACCAGCCTGGGTTTATGAAACCTGGGGTGCGCCGCGTACATATGGGATTACCGCTATCAAGTATTTTTAACACCTCCTGAAGGTTTGGACTTTTCTCCTGGAGGGGAGCGGCGGTCGGATTAACACCGTCGCTGCCCTCTTTTTTCTCAATAACGTCTGCTTACACCCCGGTGAATAATCACCGAATGAGGAAATTGATTTGTTGAAAGCGGATATGCCACCTCGCGAATGCTCAATTAATCAGATCATCCCTAATTTAACTCGCGTGTCGGTATTGACACGTAAGGGAACTGACACAGGCCCCCCCTGTCTTCTTATCGTCCAATTTTGACCAAAATGAGCCGGCATGCCGGGCTGGCCATAAATTTGAATATTATTCAAATTGATGTATACTGGCAAACTCAGGCATGGCCCTGTCTGGCTATCCAACTGGTATTAAAGGGCATGCTATGAGATGAACAAAAACCTAGCGACGCACTGGCCTCGCGGTGGTGAGGACAATGGCAGTTCATGCCAACGCCGCAGCGGGGTTCTCCGGGAGGCGCAGGCTGATGCGGGCAAGTGAAAATAGGGCCGCAATTGTGGTGATTGCCACCTGCCAGGGAACCTGAAATCCAGCTAACCCTTAGAGGATATGAAATGAAGGAAACGACAATAAAGAGGGAAACTGAGGGGGAAACTCCAGAGGTGGCAAGACGTGCTATAGAGGCGCTGGAAGCGGCCGAAGATATCGGTGAATTCGAACTCGGGGGAACGGTTGAATCTCTCGGTCGAGTGATTGAACCCAAAGCGGCTGCCCGGGAGGCCGCGTTGCTAGTGAAGGAATTGCTGACCATTTTGCGCGGTACGTCTGATGTTGCTCCGGATAAAAAGGACTGGCGATTCAAGGACGCTGCCTGGAGCGAGAACCCTTTTTATAAGCGGCTTGGGCAGTCCTATCTGGCGATGTCCAGATCGCTGAATAATCTTATCCAGGAGGATGCGCACTGGCGGGATCGCGAGCGCGCTAAGTTTGTAGTGGGGGTCTTGAACAGCACGCTGGCGCCGACCAATACGCTACTGGGCAACCCGGCTGCCTTAAAAAAAGCCTTCGAAACGGGCGGCAAGAGTCTGGTGCGGGGCGCGAAAAACTTTGTCCACGACCTCCGCCATAATGGCGGTATGCCCAGCATGGTTGATGCGACGCCTTTCAAGTTGGGCGAGAATATGGCAGCGACCCCCGGGTCGGTGGTGTTCCGCAACGAGGTGCTTGAACTGTTGCAGTACACGCCGACAACGTCACAGGTAGTGTCAACTCCCGTGTTGCTGATTCCAGCGCAAATCAACAAATATTACTTTACCGACCTGGCGCCCGGAAGGAGCCTGGTGGAGTATGCCGTCAGCCGTGGAATACAGATGTTTGTGGTGAGTTGGCGCAATCCTACTGCAGCGCAGGCCGATTGGGACCTGGATACTTATATCGCAGCCCTGCTTGAAGCGACCGATGCCGTATGCGCAATTACCCGCTCAGAAAAACTGAATACCATAGGGTTTTGCGCCGGTGGTATCACCATGTCAGTCCTGTTGGCATACATGGCGGCAAATGGTGATGAGCGCGTCAATGCCATCAGCTACGCCGTCACTTTGTTGGATTGGGATACAGAAGCCCAAGTGGGCATGCTGCATTCCGAGCGCTTGGTTTCAGTAGCTAAATCGCGGACCCGGAAGAAGGGGATTATTGCCGGGAAGGATCTCGGCAATTTGTTTTCCTGGTTTCGGCCAAATGAATTGATCTGGAATTACTGGGTGAACAACTACCTCATGGGGCTCGATCCACCCAGCTTCGACATTTTGGCCTGGAACGACGATACTACCAATCTGTCGGCAGGTCTGCATGTGCAGTATCTGGATCTATTCCTGCACAACAGTTTGACAAAGGCTGATAGTCTGAAGGTACTGGATACACCGATCGACCTCGGCAGGATAAAGAACGATGCGTTCGTCACCGGTGCCATTACCGATCATCTCACGCCCTGGCAGGGGTGTTATCAAACGACTCAGTTAATGGGCGGCAAGAGCACGTTTGTCCTGAGTAATGCCGGACACATCGCCAGCCTGGTGAACCCTCCGGGCAATCCGAAAGCAAGTTACTCTATCGGGCCAGCGTTTTCGTCCGATGCGCAGACCTGGATGGAAAAGGCTGACAAACGGCAAGGTAGCTGGTGGGAGGTTTGGGCGGATTGGGTAACTGAGCGAGGTGGTGAAGAAAAAAACGCGCCGAAAAAACTGGGCAACAGGCGGTATCCACCGCTGGAGAAAGCGCCGGGTACCTACATTCGTGAATAGTTGACACTGTTGAGATGGACACTCAGGTCCGCCAGCGGCTGCAGGCCGGTATAGAGGCTGAACGCCAGCGCAGGGATCCGCCCCGTGACTTTCCGACGCTGCCCGATATCCCCGTCGGGCGGTACAGGGAGGCTGAATTTCTGGCCTTGGAACGACAGCAGCTCTGGTCCCGCTCCTGGCTGTATGCCGGGCACCTGGACGAATTGCCCGAGCCCGGCAGCTACAAACTGTGGCAACGCACGGGCGTGCCGATACTGATCGTCCGTGATCAAAGCGGGAACGTTCGCGCCTTCTACATAGGAGAAGGCGCGCCATGAGATGGACAAAAATCTTGCAACGCTACGACCTCGCGGTAGTGATGACGATGTCAGTTCATGCCTGGGCCGGACCGGATATCTCTTTGGAGGCGCAAGCTGATGCGGGCAAGCGACAATACGACCGCGTTTGTGTTGATTGCCACCGACCGAGCCTGCGCGGTTCTGCTCATGGACCGGAGCTTGCCGGCAAAGAGTTCCTGGGTATATGGGGCTCGCGCAGTACCGGGGATTTATTCCTGCGCATCAAGAACACCATGCCGCCGGGTGGTAATGCTGACCTGGCTGACGCGGACTATCTCAATCTGGTTGCTTATATTCTTCAAGCCAATGCCGGCGGTGCCGGCCCCGCGGCC
>JAPUKZ010000158.1 GCA_027295405.1 Gammaproteobacteria bacterium | reverse complement strand
TGGAGCTGGCTACGCGCGGCCCACAGCCGGTCTCGATTTACCTGCCGCAGCCGGCGCTGAGCCCAGTGCCCCACGGCCTGGTGGTGATCGCGCTGGTGATCCTGTCGGCAACCGGTCGCGCCAGCCGTATTGGCCGTGTGGTGCGCTACCCACAATTGACCGGCATGCTGTTATGGGCCTGCGCCCACCTGCTGGCCAACGGGGACAGTCGCTCGCTGCTGCTGTTTGGTGGATTCAGCGCCTGGGCACTATTGGAAATGTTGCTTATCAGCCGCCGGGAGGGTGCCTGGGAAAAGCCATCGGTCCCATCCTGGATCAGAGAAATCCTGGCGCTTGTACTGGCCCTGACCGGGGTTGGAATTATCATGGTGATCCACCCCTGGATCACCGGTATGCCAATCTTCTAAAAATCCATGGAGAGCTTCACCGAGGCACTGCGCTCGCGTCCGTAGAGGTTTTCACCGGAGGCCACGTAGCTTTCATCGGTAAGATTGCGTAACTCCAGCCCCAGTTGGTACTGCTGCTGACCGCCGAACTCAAGCCCAGCCGCCAGGTTCAGGGTATTCCAGCTTGAGCGGCTCTCGACGACAGTACGGCTGCTGCCCGGCTCTGTCACCTCTGAGGAGGTCTCGCCGCGAACATAGATGTCTGTCCAGAGCTGCGGCAATGTAAATAACGGCCCCTGCCAGCGCACACCAATACGACCGCTGAAATCCGGCACGCCTGAGTCCCAGGTAGAGAAATCGGCGTATTCGTTACGCCGCTTTAGCCAGGTAAGGCTCGCGTAGGGCATCAGCGCCGTATCAGCGATGACATACTGCAGGAAGGTTTCAATCCCATGCGCCCTGGACTTGCCGACATTCTGGTAGAGGCGATCCCTGCGACCGGGACAGGCGTCTTCCGTGGTACAGGGCAGGTGATGAATATAGTCCCTGGAGTCGGAATAAAACACCGCCGTATCCAGTACCAGGCCGCCGCTTTGCAGTCGCAGGCCCAGTTCATAATTATCCGATGTTTCCGGATCGAGCTCGGCAGCGGGATTGACGTATCGGGAACCCGCATACGCCCCGGTCGCCAACTGCATCAGGGAGGGGTATACATAGCCCTGGGAGAAATTGGCTCTCAGGCGCACGCCATCACTGTAGTCATACACCAGGCCCAGTGCGGCGATCAACTCATCGTCATCGTCCAGGCTACCGGCGGTCAAACTCTCGCGGTTGGTCTCTTCCAGGTCGGGATCTACCCGGTATTGTCTGAGGCCGGCGGTCAGCGTGGTTCTGTCAGTAATGCTCCACTCATCCTGCACAAACAGGGCCCAGGTCTCGATGCTGGCCTTGTCCTTTATTACCTCTACACCGGTTGTTGCTATAGGTGGCGTCCAGGAGAGGGTATCAACATGTCGGGACTGGTCTACGGAGTCATCCAGGTATTGTAAACCGACGATAACATGGTGCCCTTCGAAGCGGTCTGAATCCAGCTGCAGCAGGGCGCCGGTAGTTTCGAGCTTGCTGTCGCTGTGAATATCGCGTTGGTACCAGACCAATTCGGTGCGGGTGTAAAACAGGCGATCGGTCTCCTGGTAGAAGCCATTGAGCTTGACGCTCTGCAGCCAGTCTTCGTCAATTTCACGGCTGAAGAACATGCTGTGCCGCTCGCGATCGCGCTTCGGTGTTTCCAGGTAAAAGTCGGTCAGCGGAAAAGTGGTTTTGACTTCTTCCTCAACAAAAATGTGTGAACTGGACTCATAGTCTTCATAGATGTACTCAAACAGGCTGTCGCCGAAGCTCTTGCCCGCGTATAGATAGGCGTTGCTGTTATCAAAGGACGTGTTTTCAACCTCCCCCTGCGGTGTCTGCCGATCATCGTGATCACTGTTAGAGTAGGCCAGGCGATATTCGAAGCCATCCAGGTTGCCGTAGACACTGGCAAAGCCGGTGTAGCCCTCGGTCGCCGTGTCGTAAGAGCCCGACACCGTGGCCTGCAGGGGCTCGGTGCCACCTTTGCGCGTGAGAAAATTCACCACGCCACTGAGGGCCTTCGAACCGTAAAGTACCGATCCTGAACCGCGTATGACCTCTACCCGTTCTACCATGGAAGGGTCCAGCGACAAGGGCGTTCCCACCTCAAAATGATCAGTGATTTCCTGGCTGTTGACGAGGATGGCACTACGGCGTGATTCTTCGCCACGCAATCGAATACGTTGCGAGCCCGCCTGTCCGGAATCGGTAACCTGCAGACCGGGAATGTCACGGAGTATTTCGCCCAGCGTGTACGCCGTTGAACGATCCAGTAGCTCACGGTCAATTACACTCAGCGAGGCCGGGCTGTCAAAGATTCTCTGTTGGCTGCGGCTGGCGGTGATTACGATCTCCTCCAGCATGCTGCCCTCGAAGGGGACCGCTTGTGCCAGAGTCGATGCTGAGGCCAGTGTCACGGCGGCGAGTGGCTGGAAAATATGTTTATTCACAATGACTGTCATCCCGGTTGAATAGAATTTATTGGGGCGATTGTATAGAGGTCTGTGCCCCGACACTTTGATCTAGCGCAGGCTAAAGCCAACGGAGCTACATCCGTTGATCTGCATCAAACACACTGATGCGGTGTACGCTTATGATAAATCACCCGCCCTAACGGTCTCGCCAATGACATTACGACGCCACTCCAGGCACCTGATTCTGCTTGCATTTCTGGCCATCGGCTGGGGATCCTCAGCGATGGCCGCCAGAGAAAAGGCCCTCGATCTCATAGGCATGGAGCAGATACAGCAGATATTCCCCGCCGCCGGGGTCGCCTCTGCCACCAGCGGCGAACTGCCGACGCGACGGGTGTATGGAGACGGCGAACTACTGGGCTATGTGTATCTCAGCGATGAGATTATTGCGATACCGGCCTACTCGGGCAGACCCATTCGAATGCTGATTGGCCTGGACCTGGATGCACATATTCGTAGCGCCATTATCCTCCATCACGAAGAACCTATTCTGGTAATCGGGATCACCGACACCGACCTGAAAAATTTCATCGATCAGTACTCGGCTCTCGACGCCAACCAGCGGGTGCGAATCGGCGCCCATAATCGCGAGGGCTACAAGGGCGTAGACGGCATTACCGGCGCCACGATCACCGCCATGGTAATGAACTCCATCATTATGAAGTCATCCAGGCTGGTAGCGGACGAGCTGGGCCTGCCGGTGCCAACCGAGGCTGCTATGGCCCCGGCAAGCATAACCGGCAGCCCACCACCGCCCGAGGAACCCCTGTGGGTGGAACTGTGGCGGGATCAAACCCCGCAGCTGGCCCTGCTGGCCGTCGCCTTGACCCTGCTGATGGGAGTCCTGTTTTTTCAGGACTGGCTGGTGGTGCGTCCTCGATTGTTCCAACAGGTGCGGCTGGGTTACCTGCTCTTCACGGTGATTTTCCTGGGCTTCTACTGCAAGGCTCAACTCTCGGTCATCAACCTTATCGCCTTCATGCGCATTTTGTTTGGCGGCTTTACCTGGGACACCTTGCTGATAGACCCGGTGATTTTCCTGCTCTGGGGTTTTGTAGCGGTCAGCATCATTTTGTGGGGGCGCGGCGTCTTCTGCGGCTGGCTGTGCCCTTTCGGGGCTCTACAGGAGCTGGTGCATAAAATCGGCGAGCGCTACGACCTGCCCAACTACGAATTTCCACCGATGGTGCATGAGCGCCTGTGGGCCATCAAGTACTTCATCCTGATTGCGCTGGTAGGACTGTCGCTGGAATCCATGACCTACGCAGCGAGACTGGCTGAAATAGAGCCCTTCAAAACAAGCTTCGTGATGCGCTTTAACCGGGAACCGTGGTTTGTCGCCTACGCGCTGATGCTGTTGGTCATCGCCCTGTTCAACAGCAAATTCTATTGCAAGTATCTGTGTCCGCTGGGAGCGGCGCTCAGCTTTTTTACCCGCTTTCGCATCTTTGACTGGCTGCGCCGCCGCAAGGAGTGCGGCAAGCCCTGCCAGACATGCGCGGCACAGTGCCAGATCTCGGCCATCAAGCCGACCGGGGAAATCATCGATAACGAATGCCATTACTGCCTGGAATGCCAGGTGACCTACTGGGATAAACACCGCTGCCCACCGCTGGTGGAAAAGCGCAAACGCAAGGAGAAGCGAGAAGCGCGGGCGGCTGACGTAATCGCCCGCGATCAGGCCGAGGGTTGACATGGGTCAAGGCAGTTAATGGGTAATCATTTATGGTGTTACACGATCAGAAAGATCGACAAGGGGAAGTACAATGAACAAATCTCAAACACTGAAAAACAGCATTCTGGCAGGCGTGCTGGCGACATTCGCACTGGCGATGCCGTTGACCGCAGTTGCACAGGATAAAGCCGAACACCCTGGCGTATCGCCCGGGGAGATGGCCTACAAGGGCGCGCCCATCCCGGAGGGTGAACTCAAGCGAGTCATCAGCCCAGGCGCACCGGATATGACCGAGGCGGAGTATGAAGCCGCAACCACACTCTACTTCCAGCGCTGCGCCGGCTGTCACGGTGTGTTGCGCAAGGGCGCCACCGGCAAGCCCCTGACGACGGACATCACCCAGTCCCGCGGCACGCAGGTCCTGGAAGTACTGATCAACTACGGTACTCCCAGCGGCATGCCCAACTGGGGCA
>JAPUKZ010000157.1 GCA_027295405.1 Gammaproteobacteria bacterium | reverse complement strand
GATCATGGACTTGAAGAAACAGACACTCACGACTGTTGCAGGCGCCGGGGCCACCAACTTCAACCCGCTGTGGCTGGGCGACCAGCTCTATTTTCTCTCGGACCGGGACGAAGTGACGTTCAATCTGTTTCACTACGAGCCAGGCTCACAGCAAATCCGCAAGCTCACTGACGAACAGGAATGGGATATTCGTGCCGCCGCCGGGCATGGCTCCAACATCGTCTACGCAGCCGGGGGACGCCTGAAAGAACTGGATCTGGATACGGGCAAGGTGCGTGAACTGAACATCAGCATCGCCCCGGATCTGCCGCAAACCCGGACGCAATGGAAAGACGCCGGTGGCAACATCCAACACATAGACTTCTCCACCACCGGCAAGCGGGTCGCCATAACCGCGCGCGGTGAGGTTTTCACGGTACCGGTTGAGGACGGCTCTTCCCGCAACCTCACCGCTAGCGGGAAACGCCGAGAGTATTCGGCACTGTGGTCCCCCGAGGGCAGCGAGATCGCCTATATTACAGAATCCCTGCAAGGCCAGTCCCTGGTCATCGTCGATCAGCAGGGCGGCGCCGAACTGAAGGAGTTCCCGCTGGGGCCACATTTCTACACGCTGCTGGAATGGAGTGGTGGCGAGCGCCAGCGCATCGTGTATGAAGACAACCATCTGGGCTTGCACGTGCTGGACATTAAATCGGGGAAAAGCTCGATAATTGCCACCGCGTCCCGCCGCCAGTCTTCGGCTACAGCAGTTTCCCGTGATGGAGGCTGGCTTGCCTACACCCTGGCGCAAGCTAATTATCAACGCGATTTGGTTCTGTACAACTTCAACACCGACAAGCACAGTGCAGTGGCGCAGGGTAATGTTGATGTTGACTCTCCCGCGTTCAGCCCGGACGGGAAATACCTGTATTTTGCGGCATCCACCAACGCCGGGCCCCTGAAGGTCGGTTTGAACATGAGCACCCAGGAACGCCCGTTCCGCGCGGGCTTGTACGCACTGGTGCTGAGCGCAGACGGTGAATCGCCGCTGTCGCCCCGGACCGGTGATGAAGGCGGGGAAGATGCAGAGGACGCGGAGGAGGATGAAGCTGACGACAGCGTCCCAGCAACCCGAATAGACCTGAAAGGGCTGCCGGAACGCGTGGTCGCTCTGCCGGTCGCCCTGCGCAACTATCATGATCTCGCTGTCGGCAACGATGGTATGTTGTACTACCTGCAATTCGTGCAAGCGGGCGCCAGTGTCGAGCCGCCGGGAGACAACGCCCGGGACGGCAACAGCCTGTGGCGATTTGACTTCGAAGAGCGTAGCGCCAGTCAGTTACTGGAAGACGTCAGCGCCTTTGCCATCAGCGCCGATGGCAAGCAGGTATTGCTGAGTCATGCTGATCATTCCCTGAGCACCGCTGAACTGGGCGAAACCCTCGAACCGGAACCGTTAGCGCTGGATGGACTGCGCCTGCGGGTGGACCCGCGAGCGGAATGGGCACTGATTTTTGATGAAACCTGGCGCATGCAGCAGGAGTATTTTTACGCCCCCAATCTGCACGGCCTCGACTGGCAAGCGGTCTATCAGCGCTATCGCCCGCTACTGGATCACGTGGGAACCCGGGAGGATCTCAACACCCTGCTGGTGGCGATGATCGCCGAACTGCAGGCCGGTCACAATCGGGCTGGCGGTGGCGATGTGTACCAGGCAGCCGACACCAACACCGGACTGCTGGGAGCCAACCTGAGAATTGCCGGGAATCGCTACCGCATCGAGAAAATCTACACCGGTGAAGCCTGGAACCCGCATCTGCTGGCGCCCCTGGCAAGTCCAGGGAACAGCGCACAGCCCGGCGAGTATATATTGAGCATCAACGGTCGGGAGCTGCGCGCCCGCGACAACATTTTTGCGGCACTGCAGGGCAGCGCTGGCCAGCAACTTACCCTGCGGGTCGGTCCAAACCCCAACGGTCGCGGCGCCCGCGACATAGTAGTGACCCCCGTCGAATCGGAACGTCAGCTGCGGCTGTGGGATTGGGTAGAGGGCAATCGCCGCCAGGTCGAGCAGGCCAGCGCAGGCCGGGTGGGCTACGTTTACCTGCCCGATACCGCCGGTGCCGGCTACACCTTCTTCAACCGCATGTTCTTCTCCCAACTCGACAAGCAGGCGCTGATTATTGACGAGCGTTCCAACAGTGGCGGCCAGGCCGCGGATTATGTGGTTGAACTGCTGGCGCGGCAACATCTTTCAGGCTGGGCCGATCGCGACGGAATGATCTTCAACACACCGGCAGGCGCACTGCACGGACCCAAGCTGATGCTGATTGACCAGGATGCCGGTTCCGGCGGTGACTTCCTGCCCTACGCCTTCCGCCACCTGGGCATCGGCAAACTCATGGGCACGCGCACCTGGGGTGGTCTGATCGGCATATCTACCAATCCCTCGTTGGTGGACGGTGGAACGGTGACCGTACCCTATTTCCGCTACTTCGATCCAGACCTGAACTGGAGCATTGAAAATGAGGGAGTGGCGCCTGATATTGTGGTAGCGCTGGACCCCATCGCCGCCAATGCCGGGCGCGACAACCAGTTACAAGCGGGTATTGAGGAAATTCTGTCCCAACTGGAGGCGTACCGACAAACAGTACCCCGCCAGGCGCCCCCGCTTCCCACCCGGTTGGGCAACTAATGCTCCTCCGGGCACAGCTGTATTTCTTGATGGTCGTCGTTCCCGGATACGCTCTAACTAGCGGCCATCGCTTACTGTGTTGGAGCCCGCCGACAGTCAGCGCTCAGACCCACATTCACTAAACCGCTATACTGGCGAACCGTTAAAAACTAAACCCATATAAACTGGACCTTTATAAACTAAACAAAGGGAGTAAAGACCATGGCCGATTCCGAACGCCGCGCCCGCGGCCTGGAGATGATCAAAAAGGTCTATGCAGGTGATGTGGTCACCCCGGATGAAGGCTACGTGTTTACAGATATCATGCTGGAGCAACTTTTCGCCGAGGTGTGGACCCGTGACGTCCTGTCTCTGCGGGACCGCCGCCTGCTGATGTTGGGAATCATCGCGGAGAAAGGCGAAGCCGCGCTGTTCGGTATCCAGTCCAAGGCCGCCCTCAAAAACGGCGAGCTCAACCCGGAACAGCTGCGGGAACTGCTGTTGATGATTGCCCAATACGCGGGCTATCCGCGTGCCGCCAGCATGCTGGCGCCCCTGGAGACTGCAATCGCAGAATTCGACAGGGAAGAATCTGCCGACGCGGACAAGGACGGCTAGCCGGTTGACTTGATTTCGGCTTCTTCTATCTTTACAGCAAGCACGCCCGGAGCAGGACACTATGACAACGGAATCACAGGCCGCCATCAAGCTGATGATGGGTGAAATGGAAGCGTCGGTTATCGGCCAGGAAACGGTGGTACAGGCGCTGACCCTGGCCCTGCTCTGTAACGGCCACGTCCTGCTGGAAGGCCTGCCCGGCACTGCCAAAACCCGCTCCATAAAAACCCTGGGGCGGGTGCTGCAGGCCGACCTGGGCCGCATCCAGTTCACTCCCGACTTGCTGCCTTCGGATGTCACCGGCAATGAGGTGTACCAGGAAGTGGCCGGCAAACCCACCCTCACCTTTCAGGAAGGCCCCCTTTTCAACAACCTGGTGCTCGCCGATGAAATCAACCGGGCCCCGGCCAAAGTCCAGTCGGCACTGTTGGAGGCCATGGAGGAAAAGCAGGTTACCGTGGCCGGCAAGACCTATCAGCTACCACCCCTGTTCATGGTGTTGGCCACCCAGAATCCGATAGAGCAGGAGGGCACTTACCCCCTGCCGGAAGCGCAAATGGACCGCTTCCTGATGAAGATCAACATCGACTATCCCGACGATGAAGCCGAACTCGGCATCGTCAAACTGGTGCACTCAGAGGAAGAACCCGCCAGCACAGAACCCCAGACCATCTCCCAGGAACACATATTCCAGGCCCGTGAGGAAGTGCGCACCCTGCACATGAGTGATGCGGTAGAGCGCTATCTGGTAGACCTGGTCATGGCCACCAGACAACCACAGCGCTATTCCGGTGATTTACAGAAATGGATACAGATCGGTTCCAGCCCGCGCGCCAGTATCGGGCTGCACAAGACGGCCCGGGCGCATGCCTGGCTGCTTGGAAAAGACTATGTCGACCCGGACGATGTCCGCGGCATCTGCCATGCGGTGATGCGTCATCGCCTGATCCTCAGCTACGATGCCCTGGCAGATAATATCAGCAGCGATCAGGTGGTGGACGAAGTCATTCGGCAGGTGGCTGTAGGTTAGGCCGCCATGGCAGTGGAATCCGGTGACCAGCACGAGGCCGTCTACGTAGATGTGGCGGCACTGGTAAGACTTCGCCATGAGGCCAAGGGGTTTTCCTTTCTTCCCAAACAGCCGCTCAACAGCCTCTTGAGTGGGCGCAAACGCTCGCGCCTGCGCGGTCGCGGCCTGGACTTTGAAGAGCTGCGCCACTACCGCCCGGGTGACGATATTCGCAGCATGGATTGGCGCGTCACCAACCGCACCGGCAAACCCCATGTGCGAGTGTACACCGAGGAGCGCGACCGGCCAGTCATCCTGGTGGTGGACCAGCGACTGGCCATGTTTTTCGGCAGCCAGCACCGAATGAAGTCAGTCACGGCCGCGGAACTGGCGGCCCTTGGCGCCTGGCGGGTGCTGGACCAGGGCGACCGGGTCGGCGCTATTTTGTTCAACGATTCGGAGATACGCCAGATCAAGCCTTCCCGCAGCCGGCGCAGCGTGCTGTCGATGCTGTCGCAACTGGCGGCCATGAACCAGCAACTGACAGTCAGTAGCACCGATCCGGCACAACCGGCGCGATTTGAGGAGGTGATTGGCATTGCCGAGCGTATGACCGGGCACGATTACCTGGTCATCATCATCTCCGACTTCGACGGCTGGAGTGCGCAGGCACTGGCCGGAATCAAGCGCATGTCGCAGCACAATGACCTGGTGGCAGGACTGGTGTTCGATCCCCTGGAGCACGACATCTCGGGGGCCTCCAACCTGGTGGTCAGTGATGGGCGCTACCAATTGCAGCTGCAACCAGAAAAACGGGCACTGGCAGACCGTTTTGAGGAAAGCTTCCACTCCAGCGTCAATGACTTGCAGGCCGAATTGCGTAAGCACAGCATGCCCGTGCTACCGATAAATACCGTGGAACCCGTATTCGAACAATTGCGGGCACAAATGGGACAGCACCCGTCCCGTGGCTGAGTTACCACCACTTCCGGATATCTTCGGCAACTACACCATCAGGGGGATTAGCGAGGTGCTGGCGCCGGAAACCATCAGCTGGCTTCCCACTGCTCCCGGTTGGCGCGCTGTCAGCCTTGCCCTGTTGCTGTTATTGGGCTGGAAGGCCTGGCTGTACTGGCGGAAATGGCTCCGCAATCGTTACCGCCGCGCGGCGCTTAAACAGCTGAACCACATAATCAACCTCCACAGCAACAGCCTGGGCCTGCTAGACGCCTTATCGACACTGCTCAAGGCAACCGCTTTACAGGCTTACCCGCGGGTCGAGGTGGCGCGCCTGAGTGGCGACAGTTGGCTGCGCTGGCTGAATGATCACGGCGATGGCGCCCGCTTCAGCAGCCGCAGTGCAACGCTACTCGGAGAATCTGTGTACCAGGCGCACAACGTGGCGGAAAGTGCCGACCTCCGGCGATTACTGCGGGAAGTGAGCCACTGGATCAGTTCGCACCGAGAGGCTGATTGTGCTTGAGCTGGCCTATCCTCTGTGGCTGCTGCTGCTTCCGGTTCCATTGCTGTTGCGTCTGCTGCCCGCCTTCAAGCACAGCCGTGACTCGGTCAAAGTCCCCTTCTTCCACAAATTGCTGGAACTCAGCGAAGAGGCACCGAAGACTGGCGCTGTCGTACTCACACGCACTCGCCTGCAGGTTATTCTGGTGGGGTTTACCTGGCTGTGCCTGGTTATTGCCGCCGCCAAACCGGAATGGGTTGGCACGCCGGTAGTGCAGACCAAGTCTGCCCGCGACCTGATGATAGCGGTGGATCTGTCGGGCTCCATGCAAGCCACCGACTTTACCCGTCCGGGGGGAGAGCAGATAGACCGCTTGCAAGCGGTCAAGCTGGTGTTGGAAGAATTGTCACAACAGCGCGAGCACGACCGTCTCGGACTGATCGTGTTTGGCAGCGCAGCCTTTTTGCAAGCCCCTTTCACCGAAGATCACGGCACCTGGAACCAGCTGCTGCAGGAGACCGAAATCGGCATGGCTGGCCAGAGCACGGTGTTCGGCGATGCCATTGGTCTGGCTATTCATCTGTTCGAGGAAAGCGATACCGAGAACCGGGTCCTGATCATGCTTACCGACGGCAATGATACCGGCAGCAAGGTACCCCCGGTGGAGGCCGCCAAGGTCGCCGCCAGCTACGGCATCCGCATCTACACTATCGCCATCGGCGATCCCACCACCGTCGGCGAGGAAGCGCTGGACCTTGACACTTTACAGCGGGTGGCGGAACACTCGGACGGCGCCTACTTTCAGGCGATAGACAGCGAACAACTGGCCGCGGCCTACCGCACTATCGCCGCACTCGAACCGGAGTTGTACGAGACCATCAGCTTCCGCCCACGCTATAGCATTCACTATGTGCCGTTGGCGGCGTCGATGGTGTTGTACATGATTTACCACGTACTCGCCGCTGCGTTCAGCCGCCGGCGCAGGGACCCGGCCCATGCTCGGTAGCCAGTTTATCGAGCATTTTCACTTCCTGCGACCGGGCTGGGCCCTGCTGCTGGTGCCGGTACTGTATACCATCTACCAGCAACGCCAGAGTCGCGACGAAACCCGCGGCTGGCAGGCGGTGATTGCTCCCCATCTACTGGAAGCGTTGCGCGTACGCCAGTACCGCAACCACTGGTTTAATCCAGTGTCACTGAGCCTGCTGGTCATGCTGCTGATGACCACGATCCTGATGGGGCCCAGCTGGCGCCAGCAACCCTCCCCCCTGAGCAAGGACGAGGCCGCCCTGGTAGTGGTCCTGGATATTTCCGATTCCATGCGTCAGCAGGACATACAGCCATCACGGCTGCGGCGCGCCAAGCAGAAGGTGGCGGACCTGCTGCAGCTGCGCAGCGGCTCGCGTGCCGCCCTGGTGGTCTTCGCCGGCAGTGCCCACACGGTACTGCCCCTCACCGACGATCCGCAAATTCTTAACCAGTATATGGCTGCGGTGAAGCCCGCCGTGATGCCACGGGCCGGGAAGTTTCCCGAATACAGCTTGCCCCAGATAGACACCATCATCTCCGACCCCAGCCTGCCCACCACTGTTTTGCTGATTACCGACGGGGTATCCGACGCCAGTGAAAAGCTGTTCGCCGATTACTTCGCCCGGCGTCCGCACCAACTGCTGGTGTGGGGCATCGGCAAAGAGAAGCTGGCGCCTGATTCGGGCATAGCGCCACTGGCCGCCGACTCACTGCGCTCCCTGGCGGCAGCGAGTGGAGGCAGGTATATCGAATTAAGTATCGACAAGCGCGACCTACAGTCCATTCACCGCCGCATCGATTCTCACTATGTGGTTAGCGAGGACAGCGCCGTACCCTGGCTGGACAGCGGCTACTGGCTGGTATTTCCCTGTCTGGCCATCTTTTCCCTGTGGTTCCGCAAGGGCTGGACCCTGCAGTGGGGGCTGGTTTTGTTGCTGCTTGGCGCCAGCCTGCAACCGCAGCAGGCCCAGGCCAGTGAGAATTGGTTTGTGGGTCTCTGGCTGACGCCTGACCAACAGGGCCGCTGGCTGTTACAGCGCGGGGACTATCGCGAGGCGGCGGTTCGTTTCAATAACCCCATGTGGAAAGGCATGGCTTTCTACTACGCCGAAGATTTCAAACTGGCTGCGGAGTACTTCTCCAGGGTGGACAGCGAGTCCGCTCGCTTCAACCGGGCCAATGCCCTGGCCCACTCGCAGAACTATGTGCCGGCAGTCCGGCTTTACAACGCCATCCTTGACGCCAATCCGGGGCACGCGGGGGCGCACAACAATCGCGAGATTGTGCAGGCTGTCATCGACGCCATCAACCTGATGAGCGAATCCCAAGCCGATGAGCCGGGTGCGGGAGACTCTTCCAAGGAGCTGGGTGAAGATGATCCGCAGCGAGCCGACGGCGCCGAACGCAAAGTATTCGAGCAGCAGGAACTGGTGCAGTTCAACGCCGAGGAAATCCTCCAGGACCCCGCTATCAACGCAATGTGGTTGCGCAGCGTGCAACGTGACCCCTCCCATTTTCTCGGCGTGAAGTTCGCCATGCAGCTGTCACAACAAGAGGAAAAAAAGTGAAGCCTTTGCTGTTGGCCGGGCTGTGTCTGTCGTTGTGCCTGTCACTGTGCCTCTCGCCGTACAGCAGCCAGGCACAGACACAGGCGACGACGCTGCAGGAGTTGGTGGAGAACGGCCAGCTGCAGCTGCGCAGTTGGATAGAACCCGCGGCCAATATTGTAGTGGGCCAGGAGATACAACTCACCATTGAAGTCTCCACCCAGCGTTGGTTTGCAGGCGGCACCACCATTCGCTACCCGGATGAAAAAAACCTGATTATCCTGCGCCGAGATAGCTTTGCCAACAACCTGAGCCGGAGCGAGGGCGCCATCACCTGGGTTATCCAGCGCTGGAATCTGGAACTGTATCCACAGGCCGAGGGCACCTATCATCTGCCCGCCATCAGTCTGGAACTGTCCGTCAATGACGCGGTTGCCGGGGTTGTGCGCGGCTCACTGGCCACGGAGCCGATAGAATTTGAGGTCGAGGTGCCCCCGGCGCTTGAAAATGTGGAAAACTGGCTGGCAACACCCACACTGACACTGCAACACGAGATTGATCGGGAGACGGATGCTCTGGTGCCGGGTGACGCCTTTACCCGCCAAATTACCCTGCGAGCCACCCACATTACCGCCATGATGCTGCCTCCGGTAAAATCCGACGAGATTACCGGACTGCCGGCCTACGCAGAGACTCCACAGCTGCGCGATACCAGCAACCGTGGCGAGGCCACAGCGGAGCGTCGCCAGAGTATTACCTATGTCGTCGAACAGGCCGGGCAATACTTGCTGCCGGAGCAGGTGTTCTACTGGTGGGATACCAGCAGCCGGGAGCTGAAAACGGCCGTGCTGCCGGAACTCAGGATAGATGCGGGAATCGCTGCCAGCAGCTCCACCAGCAATGAATCCGCCCCAGGGGGCGCGCATATCTGGGACACGTTACCCCTATCCTGGCTGGTGACCGTACTGCTGGGATTCTGCCTCGGTACTGGTCTGCTGCTGTGGCGTCGTAGGCCACAGCGTGTCAGTGAAGCAAGGTTATTACGGCAGGTCGGCCGCGCCCTGCGCGGTGGTGACAACCAGCGGGCCGCCCGTTTGCTGTACCGCTGGTTAAACGTGTTCCAGCCACAACCGGACTGGTATCGACTGCGCGCGGCACTTAACCGGGAAGCCGGTGAAGCCGCTGCAGCGCAGGTAGACGTCCTGCTGGCCAACGCCTATGGCACAGGCGCAAGCGGTCAAATCCTTTTGCCGCTCTTGACAACAGTGCAGCCCATACCACCTCGCTGGTGGCGACGCTGCTGCCGGAAACTGTTTTTGCAACCGGTTGAGCTGAAACTCAACCCCGATGATATCGCTGTGGAATAAACGGCATCTTGCTCACTGTCACCGGCAAGGCCTTGCCGCGCACATCCACGGCCAGTTCCGTATCCAGCGCCGCGTGGCTGATCTCTACAAAGGCCATCGCCACCGGCTGACCCAGACTAGGAGCATAGCAGGCGGAGGTGACACGCCCCACGGCCTGCCCACTGGAATCGAGTACAGACTGACCCTCCCGCACCGGTCTTTTGCCGGCCACCTTCAAACCTACCCGTTTCCGCGTCGCCCCGGCTGCAGCCTGCTCGAATATCTTCTCAGCCCCGGGGAAGCCACCCGCGCGGGCACCATCGACCCGGCGCTCCCTGCTGATGGACCACATCAAGGCAGCCTCGACCGGGGTGGTTTCCATATCCAGCTCGTGACCATACAGACACAAACCGGCTTCCAGGCGCAGCGAATCCCGGGCGCCCAGCCCAACCGCTTGTACCTGGTCGTTGGCCAGCAAGGCTTCTGCCACCGCCGCCGCGTCAGCCGCCGTCACGGAGATCTCAAAGCCGTCTTCACCGGTATAGCCGGAACAGGTGATAGTCGCAGAGGCGCCCGCGATACGGGTTTCGCAACCTTGCATGAACGTCAACCCGGTAGCCGCCGGCGCCAGACTGGCGATCACCGCTCGCGCCTGCGGGCCCTGCAGCGCCAAAAGCGCCTGCGATTCCAGCACTTCGATAGCGAGATTCGGCAGTCGCTCACGCAAATAGCTTAGATCCTGCTCCTTGCAGGCGGCATTGATCACCAGGAAAAAACGCTCAGGCCCCCAGCGGGTAATAATCAGATCATCGCGCACACCACCCGCGTCGTTGGTCAACAGGGCGTAGACCTGGCTCTGCTCCGGCAGAGCTTGCAGGTCCACCGGCAGCAGCGCCTCCAGCGCCGCAGTGGCATCTGCGCCGGAAATAATAACCTGGCCCATGTGCGAAACATCAAACAGTCCCGCCGCCTCACGGGTATGCAGGTGCTCCTTGATAATTCCGGCGGGGTATTGCACCGGCATGTCATAGCCGGCGAAGGGCACCATCTTTGCGCCCAGATCGCGGTGCAGTTGGTCCAGGGGTATTGATTGCACGATGTCTCTCCTGCGCTATCGCCGGGCAACTCTATCCCGCTGGCGGGCCACTTTATCCCGCTGGGGAGCCTGGGGCAAGCCGGTGTTACAATCAGACTATGTCATTAACTGTCAGCTTGATCGGAATGCCAGGCGCCGGGAAAAGTACTGTCGGGGTATTGCTGGCCAAACATCTCGGTCTTAATTTCGTCGATACTGATTTGCTGATTCAGGTGCGCCACCACGCCACCCTGCAGGAAATTATAGACGCGAGAGGCTACCTTGAACTACGCGAACTCGAACAACAGGTACTGCTGGCGATGCCATTGGAGGACAGTCTGATCTCCACCGGGGGTAGCGCTGTTTACAGCGCTGTTGCCATGCGCCGTCTGGCGAAGGCCGGGCCGCTGGTGCATATAGACGTGCCCATGGCGGTGTTGCAGCAGCGCATCGACGCTGAAGACGGGCGCGGCATTGCCCGCCCGCCAGGGCAGGATCTGGCCGGGGTGTTTCAGGAACGCGATCCCCTGTACCAACAGTTTGCGAATTTTACGGTGTCAGGGGCAAACCTGTCGGCGGAAGCCACCGCCCGCGCTATCCAGCACTGGCTGAGCGGTCGCCAGCAGTGAATACAGGTTGCTGGCCTGGATCTCGCCGCAACCCCGCAACTGCAAGGTGTGAGAACTACCAAACAGAAACTGCTCTGCACAAGCGTCTCGCACCGGCCGCGAGATCAGTATGCGCCCTGGCTGCGCGGCAACCTGCAGGCGGCTGGCGATGTTGACGGTTTCACCCCAGACGTCAAAGGCGTAGCGACGACGCCCGATCACCCCGGCAATAAGCGGTCCGCAGTGAATTCCAATTCGCAGATCCAGTGGAGAGTTGAAGCGCTGGGCCGCCCGGGCGCAGATTTCAAGCTGCTCCAGGGCCAGCGCCCCGGCCCGAGGGGCCTGTCCCCGCGCGGATCGCGACACCCCCGCGACCGCCATGTAGGCGTCTCCAATGGTCTTGATTTTCTCCAGACCGTGCCGGTCGGTCGCCTCATCGAAACCGCAAAACAAGTAGTTCAGAATAGCCAGCAAACGGGCCGGGGAAAGCTGCCGGGTCAAAGCGGAAAAGCCCACGATGTCAGCAAACATGACCGTGCCGCATGCGTGGTTACTGGCCAGTATCCGACCCGGGTGTGCCTGCAGGCGGCGAGCAATGGAAGCGGGCAGGGTGTTGTAGAGAAGCGCCCTGCTGCGTCGATACTGACGACTCAGGGCGCGCTGGGCCCGGCGCCGGGCCACGGTTTCACGACGTAGGCATTGCTGCTGCCAGAACACCCGTCGCCGGGCCCGGTTGAGCCGCGCTAGTGCCAGGGCGGCCAGCACATTGGCAGGCAACAGGTAACTGTATGCGAGCCACGCATCGGGCTGGGTTTGCGGCAACGCCGCCAGCCCCAGCGCAGCAGCACCGCTACAGAACCAGGCATTGGCACAGACCAGCCAGAATCGCCCGGGCGAGAACATATAGATTCCCACCACCAACAAGAGCAGCGCCCCAACCGGATTGGCCGGTTCGGCGCGCTCCCTGAGCATCAGTGAGTAGCACAGGGAGACTAGCAACAGTCCAGCGAAACCCAGAAAATCTCGCCGCCTGGCAGCCGGCGAAACAGTGCCCAGGGCAACGGTGGCGACACCCAGCAGCACAATCGTCGCGCGTAAGCCAAGCAGTACCACACTGCGTTGCCCAAGCCAGTAATCAACCACACCGTAAGCGCAGAAGAACAGCAGGGCGGTCAGCCATGCCACCCGAAACTGCTGGATTTCGGATTGGGCGTGACTCGCTCGATAGGCGTGTTCACGTCCGGTTTCGATAAACTCGCCGCTGAACAGCGACAATGCAGGCGCAGATCCGTGCATCAGACTATCCCCTTCCATGGGTGACCCATTCAGCATAGCACAGGGAGTACGACCCACCCGGGGGCGTCCGGACATGTCCCAGACATGTCCGGACAGGTGTCAGCGTGCGTTTCACCGCCTGGAGACCGCAGCAGACCGCTTTAAAAAGTTGGCAGTGAATTTGCATTACAAAGCTACGGGGGCGAAGCCATCAGGCGCGAGGAAGCGCGAGCGGATCCATGGATGGAACGCTGGTGGCTCGCACCCCGCCAGCCTTTCACATCGATAAAAATCCTTTATCGTAAACTCAACAAACTTTTGATTTACTCTACCCGCCCTGCTGCGCGATATTTGCCGAGAGTGGAATCGACTGATTTCTGCGGAGATGAGTTATGGGACAACATCCTAACGAGCCCACCGTCAGCGACAGTATCGACGAGATTTTTGAGCCGGTACTCGGGGATGCCACGGAGGATGCGCCGGAAGCCGATAAACCACACGCTTCCGGCAAGAGCCGCCTGGCAGAACTGCGTCGTCGAGCCGAGCAACGGCTTGAAGACAAGCGTATTCAGGACGAGCTGGGGTATATGGACCTCGATGGGGAGGAAGCTTAGCTAGTTAGCTGAGCTGATCTACGATCAAAAGCCACGGGCATCCACGTTGCCCGGCGGGTTTTGCGCCGCTAAATTTTCAGTCCGTCAAAGCTGTCCAACACCGCTTCAATCAGTTCCAGACGATCCGAGTTCGATCGATAGGCCGCATTCACTGTGCGGGTGAAGACTGGCGCATCCGCCACCAGGTGCAGTGACCGGGTGTGGCCGCGGACCACCGTTGGTGGCAGGTAGGCAGCTCCCCCGCATTGGCGAATAAAGGCACAGGCTGACTCCCCGATATTGGTGCGCAATACCGGCGCCAGGGCCTCACCAAACCGCTTGGCATGAAAGCGGGCAAAGGCACTACCCCAGTCCACGTACACGTAACTCTCTGCCAGCGCCGCCTGCACCGTAGTATTGCGTTCGCGGCTATACAATTGCAGGGTAAGCTCGCCTAAGGCACGCAGCTTGAACTCGGGTAAGTTGGGCGGGTCGTAGCTAATGGCAATATCCAGGGTGCGATTCAACAGCATGGTAATCGCCACCTCCGGCATATGTCCCTCAGTGCGCAAGGCAACATCGGGCAACTGCTTGTGCAAGCGCAGCAAGCGCTCCTGCAAAGCCACGTTCCACAACCCGGAACGCACGCCAATATGTATCTGACTACTCTGGCTGGTTTCCAGTGCCACATCCTGTCGCGCCCGGGACCATGCCAGCAGCACCGTCTCCGCATGGGACACCAAACGCTCGCCCTCGCGCGTCAACTGGATGTTGTTTCGCCCGCGGGTGAACAGCTTCACTCCCAGCACTTGCTCAAGCTGCAGTATGCGAGCACTTACTGCGGCTTGAGTCAGGTACAGGTTCTCCGCCGCTTTGCCGAAATGGCGTGTCTTTCGAACCTCCAGAAAAGTCTTTAGAAGCGCAATATCCACAAGATTTCACCTTCCAGTGCCAGAACTGTGAACCAAATCCCAGGCCGGGGCAAGAAGTGTGACCTGGGTCACAGAATTTTAAGACTGGGCGTCGCTTTTTTGTGATGCGCGTCACACAGTGCACGTCAACGCGTGGAAAACCGGGCAGCGGGCGACCACACTTGGCACCACCATTAACGGAGGTAGCTGCTGATGAACCCGACTGTACTGTCTCTGCCCTGTTCTTTCATGATTTCGCTACTGGTGGCCAAGATGGCCCTGATCGCCTTGAACTTGCCCATCGACATAACCTGGCTGACGTGCGCGGTGGTGCTGTGTACGCTGTTGTTATGCAGACGCAACCTGGCGGAATTGGTCGTGATCGCTGCCCTCGCCGCGCTGGCTGAAATGCACGCCCAGGACATCGGTGGCGCGCATATCAGTCCTGACATATTGCTCTCTGTATTGGTCGCCATTATTTTACTCCCCATCAGCCTGGACATGATGGGCCTGGCACGGCCCAGCCTCGGCCCCCCGTCCAACTCCCACTAGCGCGGAGCTGCCACAGCCCCCCAAACCTGCCGCAGGGCATGTGCAAACCGCGCGGTATTGCTATAGTGTCGCCACAATAACAATGCCCCCTGCGCAGCCGGGGTAATTTGGGAGGCGCCCCCGTGAACCGACCGGTCTGGCTGTTCAGCATGGACTCGGAGCAATTTTTTGCACCCCCGACCACCACCGCGGCACTGACAGCTTATTTTCAAAAATACGGGGCCAGCGCGGCCAGCACCGACATCGAACTGGTGCACTTTCACGACAGCGCCGCCATCACCAGCTGGCTGACTGAGTGGCAGGTACAACAGCGCCCGCGCGCGGAACGGGCACTGCAACTGGGTTTACAACCGGCCATAGGTTTCAGTTTCTACACCTGGAATGCGGCGGAGTTTCTGGAACTCGCAGCTGCCCTGAAGGCGGACCTGCCCGGGCTGCTGTCCTTTGCGGGCGGGCCCCACGTGCAACAGGCCGAGGACTACCTGGGAGTGGATCCCCTGGATGCCATTGTGCTGGGAGAGGGAGAGGTGACCTTTCAGCAATTGCTGGACGCAAGCGGTCCGGAGGAATGGCCGCAGATCGCC
>JAPUKZ010000156.1 GCA_027295405.1 Gammaproteobacteria bacterium | reverse complement strand
GCTTCCGAAGTACGTGCCATCCGCGCCCATCCACTGGTCGCACATCGGTTCAATGAGGCCCGCATCGCTGATTTTCTCGTGGAACCGCTGGAAGGTGTCGACCGAACCTCAACGTTCTACCAGAATATTTCGCGGCTGCCGCCGGCACACCGGATAACACTCAGCGCTGATAGCCTGTCGATTGACCACTACTGGCAACTTGACCCCGGGCGGGAACTCAAACTGGGCAGCGACGCGGAGTATACCGAGGCCTTCCGGGCGCTATTGGATGAAGCGGTGCGGGCGCGCATGCGATGCAAGGGTCAGGTTGCCTGCATGGTCAGCGGAGGGGTGGACTCCTCAACCGTGGCTGCTGTAGCGAGGGATCTACTGGTAAATTCCGGTGCCGGGCCACTGCGCGTGTACTCCGGCATTGCCGATGATGAGTCGCTGTCGCTTGAATCGCAGTCCATCAGGCGGGTACTCGCTAGCGGGGGTTTTGATTCGGTCACCATTCGACCCGGTGAGATCGGCACCTATGAAGCCACTCTGCGCAATCTGTTCGAGCATCTGGAAGAACCCTTTGATAACCACATGACCCTCATCCAGATGGTCTACTTGCTGGGACGTAAGCACGGCGACCGGGTGATGCTGGACGGCGTCGAGGGAGATCAAAGCCACTCGTTAACCCCGGGCTACCCGGCCTATTTGATACGCCAGGGTCACCTGATTACTGCCTACCGAGAGGTTCTCGGCCTGTGGAACAATTTTCACTATCCCGGTGACCGTTCTGTCGCTGCCCTACTGAGAAAATCAGTCAGGCCCGCATTTGTCCCCAACTGGTTGCGGCGCTGGCGCAACCGCCATTTGCTTGACCGACTCGCTGCGCAGCCACTGCAAGCCTCCTGCATAAAGCCCGATTTTGCCGACCGCGCCCGCATTGCCCAGCGCTTCCACAGGTTTCGCAACAACGTCGGCATTGGCCTGTGCGACAGCTTGCGGGAGCAGCACATTCGCAGTGTCGAGCATCCCTTTATGGCCGTGGGCAAGGAGAGATACAACAGAGTCGCTTCCCTATGCGGTATCGAACCTCGCCACCCGCTGCTGGACAAGCGGCTGGTGGAGTTGAGCATCAGCCTGCCCTGGAACCAGAAAGTTCGCCACGGCAGGTCCAAGCACCTGCTGAGACTGACTGCAGAGGCCCTGCTGCCGCGGGAAATCGCCTGGCGCCAGAGTTGGGAAAACCTGGGCTGGGAGTTCACCGAACAGAGAATGCGCCTGCTGGGAGATACAATGCGGCGGAAGTGCGTTAAAATGGCGCCACAGCTGCAACGTTTTATCGATGACACCCTGCTTGAACGGGTGCTATCCAGCAGGAGCAGTGATGATCAACTCGAAGACAACAATTTACTTTGGGAGATCTACAGTCTGGCGTCATGGTTGTCCAGACTCAACGACCCGGAGCACTAGGGGTTAGCAAATTGCCAAAATCACAGCAACCGGAAGCGCTGGACCCAGCGAAAGATCCCAGGCCAAGACAGCCGTATATCAAGCCTGTCTTGAGTCGCTATGGACGGGTCAAGGACCTGACCACCTCCGGCAGCAATCCCAACGCTGAAGCAATGATGGGTATGAACGTATCAAGACGGGACTAGACGTTTCCAGATTGTTGCGTAGTTCCAGAACCCGCAAAGCCACATGCGCCATCTCTGACTAGTCCGTTTTTACCCGCCCGTTCTCCAGCCGTAACACCCGGTCAGCGAGGGCCAGGCTGGCCGGGCGATGGGTGATCAGAAGTACCGTCCTGCCCGCCAGCAACTCTCTTCCTGCCGCTATGAACCCATCTTCTCCCGCCGGGTCAAACATGGCCGTGGCTTCGTCCAATACCAGAATGGGCGGGTTCTTCAACAGCGCCCGGGCCAGTGCCAGGCGCTGGCGCTGACCACCGGACAGTTTCAGGCCCTGATCCCCGATGACCGTGTCATAGCCCTGCGGCAGTTGCGCTATAAACTCCGCAGCCTGCGCGACCCGGGCTGCTTGTTCTATGTGTTCTCGCTCTATGTGAGGCTCGCCATAGGCGATATTTTCCGCCACGGTAGCGTTGAGTAACAGGGTACGCTGCGCCACCAGACCAATCTGTCGCCGCAAACTCGACAGTGTCGCTTGCCGGATATCCACCCCGTCAATGAGAATTTTCCCCTGCGCCGGGTCAGCGTAACGCAGCAGCAAATGCACCACGGTGGACTTGCCGGCGCCGTTCTCCCCGGTGAGGGCGACGGTCTCACCCGCCTCGATACGCAGATCCAGATCTTGCAATACCTCTTCAGCCCCGCGATAGCCAAATCCCACCCCAGAAAACAGTATCTCCCCGGCACCCACCTCAAGACTGATATCCCCGTCTTCGGGCTCCCGCTCTTCAGAAAAAAATTCCAGCAGCCGCTCTGCTGCTCCCCGGGTACGCTGGATCTGGCCGTACACGCCCGCCAGGCCCCGCAGCGGGTTGCTCAACATCATGGCGTAGAGCAGTAAACTCACCAGTTGCGCGGCACTGAGCTGACCGGCATCCATCTGCACGGCACCCATCCACAGCAGTAGCAACAACCCCAACCCGGCCAGCAGCCCGACAGCAGGCGCCATAATCGCGTGCAGCAGCACCTGCTTTCGGGACAGACTCAACAGCTGCTGATTGCGGGCCTGAAAGCGTCCCGCCTCGTGTTCTTCCCGGGTAAAACTCTTCAGGGCGGGCAGCATTTTCAGGTTCTCTTCCACCAGCGAGAACAGGTCACTGTAGGAATCGATCCAGGCCCGGGACAAGGGCCGTATGCGCCGCCCGATCAATTTCATTACCAGGAAATACCCCGGCATCAGCAGGCCTGCCAGCAATCCGATGCGCACATCTATCCACAACATCAGCAGCAGGGCGCCGCTGAATGTTGCCAGCAATGGCAGCAGCTGGATCAGCGTCTCGGTAACAAAATCACTGACAATTTCAGCATCGTGAGTGAGCAGGGTCAGCACATCACCCGGGCGCTGTTCATGGTAGAAAGCCAGGGGCAGCGACTGCATGTGTTGGTACAGGCGGCCGCGCAACCCGGCGCTCATCAACTCACTGGCATTGCCGATCAGGTAATCGCTGGAAAATTGCAACAGGCTCCTGACAATCAGCACCAGCAGCCAGAATCCCAAAATCAGCGCTATCGATGTCCGCCCCGACTCCGGCCCGGCCAGAATATCCGCGGTGAGCTGACCCGCAATCCAGGGCTGCACCAGGGCCGTGGCGGCACTCGCCAAAAGCAGAACGACGACCCACAGCAGCGTCCGCGTGTTAGGTGTAACTATTTGAATTAAATACGAAAAATTCATTAAAGCAGCTGCTCGCCAGTTCCGGAACGGGCTCCGGCTAAGCCGGGCATCAGCCGTATTTCTCCACCAACCGGCGGACGAAACGCAAGGCATCGTCGGCATCCCTGAAGCCGGCAGGCCAGCGCGAGAAAACCGCGGCAGCGATGTCTATGGCTGTCGTGGTACCGTCAAAACAGGACAGGACGTAAGTCGCTGCCTCTGCCATCGCGGTGCCAGTTGGCTGGTAGTGATCCGCCCATTTGTGTAATTTACCGAGCGGGGGGGGAGCGGCAAAGAAAGTGGATGCCCACTGCTCACCCGCCGCCGCCCGTGTCCTCCAGACCCAATCCCCATACTGCGGTCGCTGCAGATTGAGGCTGATGCTATCGCCGGCAGCCAGTGACAGCGGCGGGTCCAGCGGCAACAATACCTGGTCCCAATGCATGGCGGTCGCTTCGGGTGAGGTCGACAACCACTCATCACCCAGTCTCATCCGGAACCAACCCAGCCAGCCATGACAGATCCCGTCTGTAGTTACTGTGGTATCAATGCCATGGTGGCACACGGCATTATCAGCCGTCAGCAAATCCAGTTCCAACAATGTGCTCGGAGAGGCCAGTAATTCCGGCTCGACGATTTCGGCACTATCAGTGTAGGCAGTGTTGGCGGCATAGCCGCGGGCGGCACTGTAATCCAGGCCCTGCAATACGGGGGCCGCTGAATCCCAACATCCGACCCTCCTCTGGTAATACGCCCCCGCGCTAACTGGCGCCACCTGCATCTGGACACGGTCGGGAATCATGTGCCCACCCACTCGCAAACATCGATCCCGCGCCACAAACAGGCTCGGTAACAAATCCTCGGCCAGGAGAAAATTGCCGGTAAAGACGGAGATAAGCAGATCCACAGGCTCCGCTAACTCAAGCTCCTCTGCGCGAACCTCAAGCAGCTCAACATTCTTTAATCCATTGGCGGCAACGACCCGGCGGGTCACTTCGATGATCGGCTCCGGTTCCACCAGATAAACCTTGCGCGCGCCCGCCCTGGCGGCCAGCAAACCGTGCAAGCCAAGCCCTGCGCCCAGATCGACGACTACGCTGTCCGGTGTAACCGCAGCCGCAATTGCGCGACCGTAGGCACTGTTACGCACCTCATCGAACAGCATCGAGCGGTGATCTTCCAACCGCGCGTACCCACCCATAGTGTTGATCCCGCCCTTTGTAACTCCAGGGCACTATACCAGCCAAACCCGGTCAAATTACCAGTACAATTGACAGCTCGACAGAAAGTTAATAGGGTGCGGGTTATGCGTATTCTCAGCAGAAGTCAAGTCAGGCGCAGTGTCCGGGCGGCGAAGTCCAGGGGGCTTACAGCAATTCTGGGGGGAATCGCCCTGTTGCTGTCAAATACGGCCTGGCCGGCCATGTCCGATGATGCGGCCCTTGATCTCGTCCGGGCCATGACCTACAGCGAAAACTCCTACAAGGACATTGTTCTGACATTGATCATGGACGGCCGCACCCTGCCGGAAGCAACCGGGATCACGATGCGTGTGGTCATACCATTCCAGCAGCGAACTGCGCTCGCGCGCACCGTACTGTGCATGTCAAAGGATGCCGATGAGGCGCAACTGGTCACCAATGCCGCTATCTCTGCGGTTCCCCCGGGGGATGCTGTCGTCGATGAATTCGTCAGCGAATTTGTGAAGTATCAGCGCAGCTCCTGCACGATGCAATTCCAGAGCTCGACTGTGCCCATAAAGCCCCTATCCCTCTCATCGGGAGGCCTGGTATCCGACCCTACTGACGTCAGTCAATCCCGCTAACCTATTGAGAAAGCTTGAATCCACACTGTTTGCCAGCTTCCTGGCAATACTGGTGTGGGCCCCCCTGCCGTTTGCTTCCAACCGCCCCTGGGCCGCGGCGCTGCTGTTCGCGCTGCTGGCAACGCTGTTGTGTGGCTGGCTGCTGTTGTACTACAGCAACAGAGTGGACGTCGACGTGAAAATCTGGCGGCAGGTGAGACTACCTCTGTTTTTGCTCGCGCTGGTACAGACCTGGATTTTGGTACAAACGCTACCCCTGCCCCGCACGCTGGTGGAACTGTTGTCGCCAAGAGCGTTTGAGTGGCATATCGCCCAAGGCTGGCTGAGCCTGTCCCTGGACCCGGAATACACGCGTTTTTACCTGTTACAAGGAGGTGCAATCAGTCTCGGGTTTCTTCTGGCGGTATTGCTGGTGAATTCCCACAGACGTGTCAAAACGCTGCTAAGCGTGCTGGTGTTCAGCGGTACACTGCAGGCTTGCTACGGTGTATTTATGGTCTTGAGCGGACTGGAGCTAGGCTTCTTCGTTGAAAAATACGTTAATGTCGGCCTGGCCACAGGCACCTTCATCAATCGAAATCATCTCGCTGGCTACCTCGTTCTCTGCCTCAGCGCCGGAATTGGCCTGTTGCTGTCACAGCTTGCAAGCGATCATAGCAACTCCTGGCGGGAGCGCTTGAAACGCTGGCTGAAGCTGGCTCTCAGCTCCAAAATGCGCTTGCGCTTCTATCTCGCCATCATGGTGATCGCACTGGTACTCACCCGCTCTCGCACCGGGAACTTCGCTTTCTTTACCTCGCTGGTACTGGCGGGAGGTCTCGCTCTTTTCGGGGGTCGCCGCTTCAGTCTGCGCGTGCTGTTGCTTTTGGCAAGCCTGATCCTGGTGGATCTGATGCTGGTGGGCCAATGGTTTGGCTTTGACAAGGTAGCCGATCGTTTGCAGCAGACAGAACTGAAGAGCGAACCGAGGGTCTGGTCAAACCAGAATACGCTGGACATGATCGCGGATTTCCCGCTGACCGGGTCCGGGGGCGGATCCTTCTATGGTGTTTTCCCCAATTATCAGTCCGAAGAACTTCACGGCTTTCACCGGCACGCTCACAATGATTACCTGGAATTCGCTGCTGAACTCGGGCTCCCGGCGACGGCAATTCTGGCAGGCTTTGTGCTACTGGCCCTGGCCAGCGCCTGGCGCCTGCAGTCGCAACGGCGCACGCCGCTGTACCGGGGGGTTGGATTTACGGTGACCATGGCAATTTGCTGGGCTGCCATTCACTCCAGTACAGATTTCAATTTGCAGATACCCGCCAACGCCCTGACCTTCATAATTATGTTAGCACTAGCCCACGTTTGTCGCCATTTACCCTCTTTTCCACCATAATTCAGTCATTTATGTGAAGTAGTTCAAGTAAAATAAAGCTCTATTGCTGTTTTGAGGATGGCTTATTCGGTACAATTAATGACCTGATGGGGTGGAATTAGGGGGCGCCCCCTGAAAGTTACGATTATAAAGTAACAAAGAAGACCAAATTGTGACGAGTGGACGTGCAGGCTGGCAATTCGCGAAGGCCGCGGTGATTCTGGGCCTGTGGATAAATGTCGGCATCGCAACCGCGAATGAGCC
>JAPUKZ010000155.1 GCA_027295405.1 Gammaproteobacteria bacterium | reverse complement strand
ATGGCCTTGCCCGCGTCGAGGGATTCAATTTCTGCCAGGGTTTGCAGATTTTCTTCCACGAGATCAGCAAGTTTCATCAACACGCGCTCGCGCTGGGCGGGTTTCCAGCGGGACCACTCGCCCTCAGCGAAAGCGTGTCGCGCCGCGGTGACTGCGGCATCGATTTCAGCTGCGGTTCCCGAGGGCACCTCTGCCAACAGCAATCCGGTGCAGGGCTCCAGCACCGGCATCATCTCGCCGCCAGCGACGAACTTCCCGTTGATGTAGTGGCGTTTTTCGGCGTTTAAAAAACTGAGAGTGCGCTCGGTGACGCCGTACTTTTCTATAAGGTCTATGACTGCCTGGTCCATATCAAACTCCTTTGCAGTAGGTTTAACCGTGTACCGGTTGTCCATTGATGCCCTTCGCCGCTTCCATGATTGCCTCGCCAATGGTGGGGTGGGCGTGCATCATCCCCCCGATATCTTCGGGCAAGAGTTCCGCGTTCTTACCCAGCAGCAATTCGTGCAGTAGCTCGGTGGCGTTGTGGCCGACAATATGGGCTCCGAGTATTTCATCAGTTTTTTCGTCACAGAGAATTTTAACCAATCCGTCGGGTTTGCCTACCGCAATGGTCTTGCCCGCACCCACATAGTGGAATACCGATTTCTTGACGCTGATGCCTTCGGCTTTAGCCTGGTCCTCGCGCAGACCGAAGCCCGCTACCTGGGGTTCGCAGTAGACGGCGGAGGGCACGATATCAGGATCGACGGCGGTATAGGCGGGTGTGTGTCCGGCCATATGCTCAACCGCTATTTCGCCCTCGGTTGAGGCCACGTGTGCGAGTGCGGGGGTGCGGGTGATATCACCGATGGCATAGATACCCGCTGCAGCCGTCTGGCAGTAGTCGCCTATGCCCACGTAACCGCGATCATCCAGCTTGACACCCATTTCGGCCAGACCAAGATCGGCCGTGTTGGGTACGCGGCCAAACACCACCAGCACTTTTTCGGCGGTGAGTTCTTCGCTTTCGCCCGTGGTATTTTGCAGCGTGACGGTAACCGAGTCTTTTGATCGCTTCAGCTCTCCGGCGCGGGTTTTGGCTTTTACCGCAATCCCGTCGCGCAGGAAACACTTTTCCAGTACGGCACAGGCCTCAAAATCTTCGGTGGGAAGAATATGGTCCAGTGCTTCCACCAGGGTCACTTCCACCCCAAAACTGTTCAGCACATAGGCAAATTCACAGCCGATGGCACCGGCACCCAGGATGATGATGGATTCGGGGAGTTCTGTGATAGCCAGTACCCCATTGGATGACAGCACCTGCTCTTCGTCACATTCGAATCCCGGCACCTGCATTGGGCTCGACCCGGTTGCCACCAGGATATTTTTTGCCTGCAGTTTTTCGACTCCGTCTTTGCCGGTGACAGAGACCTCGCCTTTGCCGGTGACCTTTGCGCTGCCGTTAAGCAGTGTCACCTTGTTCTTTTTCAACAGTCCCGCGACGCCTCCGGTCAGGGTTTTCACAACCTCCCGGGATTTCGCCTGCACTGCCGCGTAATCCAGTGAGCTCCGGTCCACAGTGACGCCCACCGCTTCCATTTCACGCAGGGAATGAAAAACCTCGGCCTGGTGGATCAAATTCTTGGAGGGAATGCAGCCCCAGTTCAGGCACACGCCGCCAGGATTATCCTTTTCCACTACCGCCACAGACAGCCCCAGTTGTGAAGCGCGCACGGCTGCCACATAACCGCCGGGGCCGGCACCGATAATCACCACATCATAGTTCGACATATCTTCACTCCCTCAGGCCAACATCAGTTCCGGATGTTCCAGGCAATCGTGCAGCGCTTTCATAAAGCGTGCCGCGGGTTCGCCGTCCAGCATCCGGTGATCAAAGGTAAAACTCAATGGCATCAGGGTGCGCGGCACCACCTGCCCGTCGATGAGCATGGGTCGCTCGATCGGGGTGGAGGGCCCCAGCAATGCCGCGTTGGGCAGGTTGAGTACCGGGGTGGTGGTCATTCCCGGTGGGGCCAACCCCGCGGTGCTGGACAAGGTGATGGTGGATCCGCTCATGTCTTCCGCGCTGGCCTTGCCTTCACGTATCCGGGTGATCAGGGCCTTCATGGCGATATCAATTTCCACCACACCCATGTGTTCGACGTTGCGCAGCACGGCCACCATAAGACCACTGTCGTACTCGGTACTGCCGGGTACGGAGATGGCGATGCCCATATTGATATTGTCGTAGATCACAAGCTCATCTCCTTCGAGACAGCTGTTGGCGATGGGCACCTGCTTGATGGCACAGGCCATGGCCTTGATCAGAAAGGCGTTCATGGAAACCCGGGTACCCAGTTGCTCTTCGCGGGCAACGAAGCGCTTGCGCACGGCCAGCAATTCGGTGATGTCTGACTCCCAACCGGAGCTGAGCTGCGCCGCTTCCTGCAGGCTCTGGGTCATGCGGCTGGCGATGGTCTTGCGCATGCCCTGCATGGGTATCTTGGCCAGAATCCGATCACCGCCGACGGTAGCCGCGGCCATTCCGACCCCACGTTCCTGGGCGGAAAGTACATCCCGTTTGACAATACGACCGCCGGGTCCTGTACCGGTAAGCAGGGCCAGGTTCAGGCCGACATCCGTCGCCAGCTTGCGGGCCAGGGGTGATGCCTTGATGCGCCCTCCACCCTGGGTGCTTGTAACAGCGGCTGCTGGAGCAACTTGAATCTGACCCGCGTCTGCGCCGACAGAAGTCGGAGCATCCACACCGGATTCCTGCGCTGCCGGGGTCTCTGTTGATGCACCGGCCGCGCTCGCTTGCTGCAGCTCCGCCAATTCCTCTTCCGACTCGGCAAACTTCGCCACCAGCACTTCACAATCCACAGTCTCACCCGCCGCTACAATGATGTGCAGGTAACCCGCGTCGGGGGACTCCACATCGTAGGACACTTTTTCGGTTTCGATAGTGGCCAGCACCCCGCCTTTCTCCACGTAGTCGCCTTCGTTTAGCAGCCACTCGTTGATGGTGCCTTCGTTCATGGCCATCGCGAGTTTTGGCATCGTATAGTCTATTGCCATGCTCGGGTCTCCCTAGGCGCAAACGGCGCGGATCGCGCTCTCGATTTTTTCCGGATTGGGTGCCACATACTCTTCCATGTAACCACCGGGCACCGGCATGTTGGGGAGAGTGACACGGGTTACTGGCGCATCCAGCAAGTCAAAACCCTGCTCCATGATGCGTGCAGAAACGGTGGCGGCGAAACCGCCGGACTCCCAGTCTTCATCAACGACCACCAGGCGGTTGGTTTTTTCCAGCGAGCGCAACACCGTGTCGATATCAAAGGGCACGAAACTGCGAGGATCGATCACTTCTACCGACAACTCACCCTCCAGTTTTTCGGCTACCTTGAGGGCGTTTTGCAACTGCATGGAGTTGGCCAGCACAGTCACATCCGAACCTTCGCGTTTTACATCCGCCACGCCCAGGGGTACTACGTAGTCCTCAGTGGGAACCTCGCCCTTCAACATCATGATGCCCATGTGCCAGGGGATCACCACCGGATTGTTGTCACGAATGGCGGCCTTGAACATGCCTTTGGCATCGTAGGGTGTAGAGGGCATGGCCACTTTTATACCCGGGTGATGGGCGAAGGTGCCGTGGATACTCATGGCGTGGTCATTGGCCAGG
>JAPUKZ010000154.1 GCA_027295405.1 Gammaproteobacteria bacterium | reverse complement strand
ATGAAACACGTTCGATGCGCAGCAAGGAAGAGGCCAACGACTATCGATATTTCCCCGACCCTGATCTTTTACCAGTCGAGATTACCGATGATGACATAGATCGCATCAGGCGCTCTTTGCCAGAGTTACCCGAGCAAAAACGCGGCCGCTACATTGACAGTCTGGGTCTGTCCGACTATAACGCCGAACTACTGACCGGCAGTCGTGAGATCGCCGAGTATTTTGAGCAGTCCCTGTTGCAAGGTCCTGAGCTCGCGCACCATCTCGCCAACTGGATTGTTGGCGACCTCACCGGTGCCCTGAACAGGTCCGACCTCGAAATCCAGGATTCGCCAGTCACCCCCGGGATGCTGTCTGAACTATTGCAGCGTATTGCCGATAATACGATATCGGGTAAGATCGCCAAACAGGTGTTCGAGGCCATGTGGAATGGTGAAGGCAGCGCCGATACAGTCATTACGCTGCGCGGCCTGAAGCAGGTCAGCGACAGCGGCGCGCTGGCAGCCATGGTGGATGAGGTGATCGCGAACAACCCGGCCCAGGTAGAGCAATACCTGGCGGCGGCGGGGGGCAAGCGCAAGAAACTGCTGGGTTTCTTTGTCGGTCGGATCATGCAAGCCTCGAAAGGCCAGGCCAACCCGAAAATCATCAATGAACTACTGCACCAGAAGTTGGTGTAGGCGACACCAGCACGAGGCGGCAACATGCGGAAGGATAAAGCGAAGGTAGTCGACGAAGTCTGGACCAAGGATCGGATCAAGGGCTTTCTGAACGTCACCTCCTACGATGAGGTTGAACAGGACTTTCACATGCTACTAAAAGCCTACCAGAGTATGCGGGCCTCGGACTTCGCCAGTTTTGTGGACATGTTCAGCGACCAGGGTCGCAGCCTGAACGCCACCAATCCCGGTGGTGAAACCGTACTGTCGATTGTCCTGCAGCATCGCAAATCAAGCGAGTACGTCGACATCTTGCGCCGCGCGGGAGCCGTGTAGGCCACGCCTTCCGCCGCTAGTCCCGGCCGCTATTTTTGTTGAAGCGTTCGCGATTCAGCTGCTTCTGCTGTTCACTCTTGCGCAACAATACATACACGGCACCGGTGCCGCCGTGTTGCGGTTTGGCACTGTGAAAAGCCTGCACCTGCTCAAACTGTTGCAACCACTGATTCACACAGCCCTTGATAATTGATGCCTGTTCCTGCTCACCGCTGTTCTCGCCCTTGCCGTGAATGACCTGGACACTGCGCATGCCAAACTCCTCCGCCTGGTGGACAAACTCGAACAGCTCCTTGCGTGCACGATGCACGCTCATACGATGCAGGTTGAGGCGTGCCTCGGCCGAGTAGCGGCCCTGCTTGAGTTTGCGAAACACCCCGTTCTGCACACCGGGCCGCTTGAAACTCAACACGTACCAGGGATCCAGGCCGGCAATACCCTCGCCGCTGAGCGGGTTTTTGTCTCCTGCTTCAGCCACGGCTACGGCACGACGCTGCCGCGCCGTCTCAGCGGACACACGCTGCCCCTGCAAACTCACCCGCTCAGCACGTTGCAGTGGCTCCACATCCGCCATTTCCTGCTGAAACAGGAATTCCTCGTCTTCATTCATAGTGCACAGTATTATAAAGGAATGAACCCACAGTCAGACAGTATCAGGGCGGCCTACCCGACAGTTGCAGAGCAATGCCCTCATGCGCGGTAGTATCGGGGACGGTGCCAACTACCTGCTAGGGGGAGCGCGGTTGCTCAAGCACCCGGCCCTGATGCCATTTGTGATCGTCCCGCTGCTGGTGAATATTATTATTTTCGCGACGCTTATTAGCCTGACCATCGGCGCCATCAGCGATTCCCTGGGCCAGTGGCTGAGTGCCATTCCGGATTGGCTGTCATTTCTGCGCTGGCTGGTCTGGCCGGTAGTGGCCCTGACCCTGGCAATCATTACCGGCTACCTGTTTACGGTGGTAGCCATCCTGATAGCCTCGCCATTTAACGCCCTGCTCGCAGAGAAAGCGGAAGAACTCATCAGGGGCAAACCGGTGGCCGGACTGGAGGGTTTTGCTCAGGCGATCGCTGGCTTTCCACGGGCCCTGGGGCGGGAATTGGTGAAGTTTGCCTACTACCTGCCGCTGGTGCTGGTGGTGTTTGTGCTCAGCCTGATCCCACCCGTCACCGCCGTGGCACCCGTGCTGTGGTTCTTGTTGGGTGCCTGGATGATGGCGGTGCAATACGTAGATTACCCCATGGACAACCACTTGCTCAGCTTTGCCGAGGTCAAACAGGTACTGCGGCAAAGACGCCTCAGTAGCCTCGGTTTTGGCGGACTGGTGGCACTGGTGAGCGCCATTCCGATCCTGAACTTTTTCGTGGTCCCCGCCGCGGTATGCGGCGCGACCCTGTTCTGGTGCGAAGAACTCAGTCTCAGCGACTAGTGCTTCAGTAGTTCCGCAGGCGGGTGTTCGCAGCTTAAGCGCTTACCCAACAGGTTTTCGATTTCCGGCAACAGGAAGGCATCGTCCTCGCTGGCAAAGCTGATGGATATACCTGTGGCGCCAGCCCGGCCTGTACGGCCGATGCGGTGCACATAGTCCTCGGGATCTTCCGGCAGATTGTAATTGATCACGTGACTTACACCCTCCACGTGAATGCCCCGACCGGCAACATCTGTCGCCACCAACACCTTGATATCGCCGCCCTTGAACTGTTCCAGGGTACGCGTGCGCTTGTTCTGCGGCACCTCCCCGGAGAGCACTCCACAGCGTACCCCGCTCTTGCGCAAGCGCTCATAAAGACGGCGCACCTGATCACGGCGGTTGGCAAACACAATCACGCTGCTCGCCTCGGGCGTGCGCAGCAAATTGTTGAGCACGCGATAGCGCTGGTCACTGCTCACCAGATACACCCGCTGGTCAACAGTGTTAACCGCCACCTGCTCCGGTTCTATATCAATTTTGACGGGCTCAAACGTCCACTGCGCTGACAGGTTGATGATGTCCTGGTTAAAAGTGGCGCTGAATAACAGGGTCTGACGATGGGATTTTGCCGGTGTAGCGCGAACGATGCGCTTGACCTGGGGAATAAAACCCATGTCCAGCATGCGATCTCCTTCGTCCAGAACCAGCACTTCCACCCGGTCCAGGAACAGGTCACGGCGGCCCATGAAATCCAGCAAACGGCCCGGTGTAGCCACTACCAGATCCACCACGCGGTGCTGCAGCTGGCTCAACTGCTTGCGGTAATCCATACCACCGATGAGCGTACACACGCGTACCCCGGTGTACTTGGCCAGGTCTTCCGCATCCGCCGCAATCTGCATTACCAGTTCCCGGGTGGGTGCGATGACCAGTGCACGGGGTTCTCCGACAAAGCGTTCTCCCACGACCGGGTTGCGCAACATATCGCTGAGGATCGTGATCAGGAAAGCGGCTGTCTTACCGGTACCCGTCTGGGCCTTGCCGATGGCGTCGTGCCCCTGCAGGGTATGCGGTAAAATGCCCGCCTGTATGGGGGAGCAATAGCGAAACCCCAGGTCGGCGATACCGTGCATGATAGAGTCTTCCAGGTCCAGGTCGTGAAAGCGTGTCTCACCTTCCTGTTCCGGTACCTCAAACTGGTCCAGCGACCAGGTTTTGGCCTCACCGCGCTTGGCGTGTTTCTTCTTCAACGTGTGTTATCTCATTCCCAAAAAAAAGCGGAGCATTCTAACACTTTTAAGGAGGGAACCGCACTCAGAGTGGGTGACCGCCGCCGCGGGGCAAATTAAACCTGCTGATTTCTGCCAAAATGCAGGTTCAACCAGTAGTCCACGCTGACATAACGTCCCCCGCCGGTGAACAGCAGGGCGAACAACAGTATCAGGTAGGTAACCGCGAATTCAATGCCATTATTGAGTATAACAAAGCCGCCCTTGGCGGTAAGCCATTCGTAATTACCGTTATCTTGCAAGATCTCCCGTGCCCGTGCCAGGCGTACCCCCACCTCTTCCACCTGGGAATCTGCGATCGCGGCCCAGCCGTTGTCCCAGTGCACTGCGGTGATTGCGACGATCATGGTGACCATCAAGGGAATGGAAATCCAGCGAGTGGTCAGACCCAGCGCGAGCAGGATGGCACCACCGGCCTCGGTGTAGGCCGCCAGATAAGCCATCAGTGCGGGAAAAGGCAGGCCCAGGCCCCACTCCGGATTGCCAAACCAGGCAATAGTGTCATCAATTCCGGCCAGTTTGGTGCTACCCGCCATCCAGAAGACCGGCACCAGATATAATCTCATCGCCAGCGGTGCCAGCCCGTCCAGGTCTTTGAGGCGCAGAAATATGGCGTTGTGTATGCTGTAATAGGTGCCAACTAACGAGTTCATCCAGTGTTCCTCCGAATCGACTTGTGGGCTATGACCCCCAATCCCGGTAAAAGTTGCCAGCCGGGACGGTATTCCCAAACCAAGCAAGCTAACTCGAGAGCATGTCCTACAATATTCCTCAAGCCGGTGATCTGCGCGGCGAAACTTCCGCCTTGCTGAAGCTGGCGATGCCCCTACTGATCGCCCAGCTGGCGCAGATGGGCACCGGCGTGGTCGACACCGTCATGGCCGGTCGATACAGCTCCCTGGACCTCGCCGCTATCGCCATTGGCTACAACATCTGGTTGCCCATCTACCTGATCAGCCTCGGCACTACCGCTATGGCCGCCCACCAGATCGCGTTCAATGTTTATGACGTGCTCTACGTACCACTGATCAGCGTCGGTTCCGCCATGACCACGCGCATGGGCCATGCCATCGGTGCCGGCAAGATGCCCGCGGTAAAACAGAGCCTCTGCTGTGGTCTGTTGCTGTTGCTGGCAATCTGCACCCTGGTAACGCCGATATTGATCTTTTTCCCGGACCCTGTAGCTCGAATCTACACCGAAGATCCAGATATTCGCGCCCTGTCGGTTACTCTTTTGCGGGTGGCGTCGCTGTTTGTCTTTATCGACCTGCTGGCCGTACCGAGCTCCGCCGCCCTGCGTGCGTTCAAGGATACGCGCTTTCCCTTTTTGGTCATGGGAGTTGCCTACTGGTTGGTGGCATTACCCGTCGGCTACGGGCTGGGCTTGACGGACA
>JAPUKZ010000153.1 GCA_027295405.1 Gammaproteobacteria bacterium | reverse complement strand
GCGATTGGCCGCTGGCGATCAACTGTCGGATTTCTGTGCTTGAAATATCCAGTGGCCGCAGGCGCTGCAGGATTACCCGTCCGGCGGGACTCTCTTGCAACTCACTCGCGGCCTCGCTCAGGTGTTGCTGCAACCAGGTCGCCACCAGCCCCGACTGCGGCAACTCCCAGCCCGGTCGCACCAGCACCACAATATGCGCCAAGGCGGTAAGTTCCAGCCAGCGGTGCCAACTGTCGAGCGCACCGAGAGCATCGGCCCCCACAATCAGGCACAAGCTGAGATCAGGCCCCAATTCCTCTCGCAGTTCCTGCAAGCTGTCGACCGTGTATGAAGGACCTTCGCGCTGCAGTTCGCGGCGATCACAGGACAAGCCCGGTTCACCCGCAACCGCCAGGCTGACCAGGTCGGCGCGCAGGCTGGCGGGGCAGGCTGGGGCCTGGCGATGCGGTGGTTGTGCCGCCGGCATCAGGCGCACTTCGGCCAGACCGAGGCGCTCGCGCAACTCCAGCGCGGAACGCAAGTGTCCGTAATGGATGGGATTAAAAGTACCGCCGAGTATGCCGACTGGCGTCCGCCTCACTGGCGTATGTGTCCATCGCCCAGTACGACATATTTCTCCGAGGTCAAACCTTCCAGACCGACCGGGCCACGGGCATGCAACTTGTCCGTGGAAATACCGATTTCAGCACCCAGACCATATTCGAAGCCGTCGGCAAAACGGGTAGACGCATTGATCATAACCGAACTGGAATCAACCTAACGCAGGAAACGCATGGCCGTCGAGTGATTTTCGGTCACAATAGAATCCGTGTGCTGGGAACCGTAACAATTGATATGTTCTATCGCTTCAGTCGCGTCAGCCACCAGCTTGATCGCCAGTACCGGACCCAGGTATTCCTCATACCAGTCCGATTCCTGCGCCGCGCCAATACCCGCCAGCAGGGTCCGGGTCTTGTCACAGCCACGCAGCTCCACCCCGTGCTCTGCATAGCGGCGGGCCAGTTCCGGTAACAGCTCGGCGGCTCGCGATTCTGCTACCAGCAGGGTTTCCATTGCATTGCAGGTAGCGTAGCGCTGGGTCTTGGCGTTGACCGCAATTGCCAGCGCCTTGGCCGCGTCGGCGGCGCTGTCGATATACACATGGCAAACTCCGTCCAGATGTTTGATTACCGGTATTTGTGCATCCCGGCTGATACGCTCGATCAGGCTCTTGCCGCCACGGGGGACAATGACATCGACGTAGTCAGGCATGGTGATCAGTTCGCCCACAGCTTGCCGATCCGTTGTTGCAACAACTTGTACTGCATGTTCCGGCAGGCCTGCCTCGCCGAGGCCCTGGGCCAGACACTGGGCCAGGGCCTGATTGGACTCGATCGCCTCGGAGCCACCGCGCAAAATGCTGGCGTTCCCGGATTTCAGGCAGAGACTGGCGGCCTCCACGGTCACATTGGGGCGACTTTCGTAAATGATGCCTATCACCCCCAGAGGGACCCGCATTTTGCCGACCTGGATACCGCTGGGCATGGCTCTGAGATTGGAGATGCTGCCAACCGGATCAAGCAGTGCCGCCACTTGTGACAAGCCCTCCAGCATAGCTTCAATTCGTTGCGGGGTAAGTTCCAGGCGATCGAGCAAGGGGGCATCAAGACCCTTGGCCTTCCCCCGTGACAGATCCCTGGCGTTGGCCGCTATCAGCTCCCCGCGCGCCGCTGCCAGCGCGTCACGCACTGCCAGCAGTGCGCGGTTCCTGGTCGCCGTGTCCGCGGCGGCCATGGTCCGCGACGCCCGGCGCGCCCGCTCACCCACCTCACGCATGTACTTTTCAATATCCATCAACATCATCCAGGCCTGGTAGGGCTCAACGATGGGCGATTATACCCGAAGCACGGCTCAATACCTGCACTCGGGTTTGGCACTTTTGTGGTTTCTAACTGGATCACGGATCTTTCACTGAACCTTATTGACAATCATTCTCATTAGTATTAACTTTTACCCAACGCCAGTTAATCAGGTTTGTTTGATGTACGTCTGTCTCTGCAAGGGTATTACCGATGCACAGATTCGCGCCGCGGTCGAGGACGGCGCCAGTTCCCTGCGCGAGTTGCGCACCACTCTGGGGGTTGCCAGCCAGTGCGGCAAATGCGGCATCCTGACCCGTGAGATCGTACGCGAAACGTTGCTTGACAACACCGACAACGAGCAACTGTTTTACGCTGTCAGCTGATTGAACACCGGCTTTGCCGGCAGCAACAAGAAGGCGCAACAGCGCCTTTTTTTGTGGGCGTTTATCAGGGACCAGGCCCTACCTTCGCCAGCTCTCCGGCGCTGCTGTTCTCCGGTACTGCAGGAAAGTTAAAGGGCGCTAAATGCAGTCGCGAATCGCTCGTATTATCATTCATTTTTATCCTTATAAATCAATAAGTTAAGCTTGACCTTGGAGCTTTCACAGGAGCATACTGGCGCCTCAAGCACGAGGGGAACCGCTATGCAAGGTGACGCTAAAGTCATAGAACATCTCAACCGAGTACTGGGCAATGAACTGATCGCCATAAACCAGTACTTCCTGCATGCAAAAATGTACCAGGACTGGGGCTTGAAGGAGCTGGGTGAGCACGAGCACCGCGAGTCCATCGATGAGATGAAGCACGCCGACAAGCTGACCGAGCGCATCCTGTTTCTGGAGGGGCTTCCCAATATGCAGGACCTCGGAAAATTGCTGATCGGTGAAAACACCGAGGAAATGCTGCGCTGTGACTTGAAACTGGAAATGCTGGCCCGCGTCGACCTCAAGGCTGCCATTGCCTCTTGTGAGACAGTGGGTGACTACGTCTCGCGGGAGCTGTTCGAGGAGATTCTGGAATCGGAGGAAGAACACATCGACTGGCTAGAAACCCAGATCGGCCTCATCGACAAGGTCGGCGTCCAGAACTACCTGCAGAGCGCAATGGAAGACCCCAGTTAGTGTTCCCCCGTCACTCATTATTGTAACATTCAGGCCCAGCGCGCCCGGCACAGGTCCAAAAAGGTCCGGGCACCCGTGGACAGGTCGCTGTCCTTGCGGTAGAACAGGCCTACGCTGCGCCCGATCCGGGCGAAGGGAACGCCTTCCACCACTGCCAGTTCCGCGCTCAGGGGCTCATTGGCCAGAACGAGGTCGCTGACATAACCCACCCCGTAGCCCGCAGCCAGCAACTCCATGCGTAAGCTGATACTGCGTACCTCCCACACCTGGCTGAAGTGGTCGCGGATTCGCTGCATCGCCGGTCGCTCCTCGGGATCATCAATATAGGAGGCCAACAGCGGCACCTGTGAGAGTACCGCCTCGGGATCATCGAGTAACTGTTGCGCCAGCGGATGGCGACGTGACACCACCAGGGTGCGCACTTCGTCGAACAGAGGTTGGCAGTGGAACGCCGGCATATGCGTCTGAAACGGGCCCATACCCAACTCCACGGCCCCTGTCACCACTGCCTGGATAATCTGGCGCGATGGCAGCTCC
>JAPUKZ010000152.1 GCA_027295405.1 Gammaproteobacteria bacterium | reverse complement strand
GATGCGCTTCCAGGCCATGTCGGTGATGTGCAGCAGGCCGTCGACACCGCCGAGATCAACAAAGGCACCGTAGTCGGTCAGGTTTTTGACCACGCCTTTGATAGACATGCCTTCCTGCAGGCTTTCCAGCAGCGCATCGCGCTCGGCACTGTTGGCCTCTTCCATTACCGCGCGGCGGGATACCACCACGTTGTTGCGCTTCTGGTCCAACTTGATAACTTTGAATTCCAGTTCCTTGCCTTCCAGGTGGATGGTTTCGCGCACCGGGCGCACGTCCACCAGGGAGCCGGGCAGGAAGGCCCGGATGGTGTTGATGTCCACGGTGAAGCCACCCTTGACCTTGCCGTTGATAACACCCTTGACCACGGCATCGATCTCGTGGGCCGCTTCCAGTTCTTTCCAGCTTTCCGCGCGCTTGGCTTTCTCGCGCGACAAGCGGGTTTCACCGAAGCCATCTTCAACCGCTTCCAGCGCCACCTGCACTTCATCCCCTATTTGCAAGGCGCATTCGCCATTGGCGTCTACGAATTGTGCGCGCGGGATCACACCTTCAGACTTGAGGCCCGCATGGACGGTGACCCATTCGTTATCGATATCCATGACCACACCGGTAACAATAGAACCGGGCTTCATATCGATGGTTTTAAGGGATTCTTCAAATAATTCAGCGAAGCTTTCGCCCATGACATATTCCTGCTTTCACACCGCACCACCAGCCGGCACGGCTCTGTTTCAATACCCTTTCTCCGCACCAACGCTGGTTACAGTTCGGGAAAGATCCTATGTACATCGGCCATGACCTTTGCGAACACGGCGGCGATGGGTGTTGCCGTGCTGTCGATGACTATGGCATCGTCCGCCGGCACCAGTGGGGATATCGAACGGGAGCTATCGCGCTCGTCACGTTCCTCTATATCCCGTAAAAGGCGCGCGAGATTAACACTTTCCCCCTTATCTATCAACTGCTTATAGCGCCTTTCTGCGCGCTCCTCGGCACTGGCGACGAGGAAAAATTTGAGTGGCGCCGACGGAAATACCACCGTGCCCATATCGCGCCCGTCCGCCACCAACCCGGGTGCTTGCAAGAAATCCCGCTGCCGTGCCAACAGCGCTTCGCGCACCGCCGGAATTGTACCGACGGTGGAGGCTCCGCGCCCACCCGCCTCGGTCCGAATGGCGCGGCTGGCATCCTGTTCACGGTAGTAAACCAACACCTCGCCGTTGTCGGCAATCACGAAATCCACCTGCAACCGTCGCGCCACCGCTGCGACCCCGGCATGATCCGCTAGATCCACACCTTCCTGGGTACAGGCGTAGGCAGTAACCCGGTACAGGGCGCCACTGTCCAACAAATGCCAGCCGAGTTGCCGGGACAATTGGTGGGCGACTGTGCCCTTGCCCGCGCCGCTGGGGCCGTCAACGGTGATAACCGGTGTGCTCACGACGACAAGGTACTCATTCGGTGGCCGAGATTTGCAGCCCCAAGCCCCGCATCAGGGCATCAAAGCCGGGAAACGAGGTGGTGACATTGTCCGCCTCGAGAATCTGGATTTCAGCGCTGGCGCGCAAGGCGGCTATGGCAAAGGCCATGGCAATGCGGTGATCGTGGTGGCTGTTGATCGCTCCGCCGGAAAAAACCCCGCCGGGGCCAAAACCCTGGATCACAATGCCATCCTCCAACACCTCGGTGTTCACACCCAGGGTCTGCAAACCCTCGGCCATGGCGGCAATGCGATCGCTTTCCTTGACCCGCAATTCTTCCGCACCCCGCAGCACGGTTTCCCCCTCGGCGCAGGCCGCTGCGAGGAACAGGGCCGGAAATTCGTCTATGGCCAAGGGCACCTGATCTACCGGGATAGTGATTCCGCGCAGCGGCGCGGCGCGCACCTGAATATCTGCCACCGGTTCTCCGCCCGCTTCCCGCGGTTCCAGGATTTCAATATCGGCGCCCATCTCACGCAGGATATTGATTACCCCGGTGCGGGTCGGATTGATGCCCACATGTGTCAACAACAGGTCAGAACCCGGCGCTATACTGGCCGCGACCAGCAGAAATGCCGCCGACGATATATCCGCGGGCACATCGACCGCAGTGGCCTGTAACTCGCCCCCACCCTCAAGACTGATGACACCTTGCTGGTCCCGCTCTACCGGGTAGCCGAAACCGCGCAGCATGCGTTCGGTGTGATCCCGGGTCGGGGCCGGTTCCGTCACCGAGGTTTTCCCCCGGGCATACAGTCCCGCCAGCAGTACACAGGACTTCACCTGGGCGCTGGCCATGGGCAGATCATAATGAATGCCCTGTAGCACAGCTCCACCGCTGATTTTCAGGGGAGGCCTGCCCTCTTTCGCGCTCTCTATCAGCGCTCCCATCTGCGCCAAAGGCTGCATAACCCGGCCCATGGGCCGACTCTGCAAGGACGCGTCTCCGGTCAGTTCAGTGGAAAATGCCTGGCCGGCGAGCAAGCCGGACAACAGGCGCATCGAGGTGCCGGAATTACCCAGGTCCAAAGAATCCCGCGGTGCCTGCAATCCATACAGGCCTACGCCGTGAACGCTGAGTTCGCCATTAACCGGGCCGTCTATCCTCACCCCCATGGCGCGAAACACGGCGACTGTGGCCAGTGCATCCTCGCCCTGCAGAAACCCCCGCACCCGGGTAGTGCCATTGGCCAGGGCACCCAGCATGATGCAGCGGTGGGAGATGGATTTGTCGCCGGGAACACGGGCTTCGCCCTGCAAGTTACCGCCGGGAGAGAGTTTGAATTTCACTAGTCCGAGCCCTTCTTTGCAGCGAAGGCATCGCGGGTCGCCTTGGCATGAGTGAAGATTTTGTGCATGGCCTCACCATCCCCGGTATCGACCGCGTTACGCAGGCGCTGTAAATGCGCCGCAAACATATCGATGGCACGCAACAGTTCCTCCCGATTACCGAGGGCAATATCCCGCCACATGACCGGGTCGCTGGAGGCGATTCGGGTGAAATCCCGAAAGCCCCCGGCGGCGAAATTGAAGATATCTTGACTGGCCTCACTGTGGGCCAGTGCATCTACCAGCGCATAGGCCAGAACGTGAGGCAAGTGACTGGTGGCGGCGAGGATCGCGTCGTGCTCCGCTACCGCCAGTTCCTGCACCCTGGCACCGGTGCTAAGCCACATCCGGCGCACCTTTTCCAGGGCGGCCGGTGCCGTCTCGACCGTGGGGGTTAAAATCACGCGATGATCGACAAAAAGGTCCGCGCTGGAAGCATCCAGTCCGTTGCGTTCAGAGCCGGCAATGGGGTGCCCCAACACCAGGTTGGGAGGAACCTCGCCGCCGCAGCCCTCGCGCGCCGCCTGCAGCAAGCTACCCTTGACGCTGGCCACATCCGTGACAACGGTGTCAGGACCCACCCGGGTAAAAATATTCCGCAGAGTGTCCTGTGCAATCAGTACCGGGGTCGCGACGACGACTACCTCAACCCCGGCCAGGGCCTCGTCCAGGTCCAGGCTGTAGCCGTCAATAACGCCCAGCTCTACACCTTTCTTGAGTGAGTAATCCCGATAGCTGTGCCCTACTACTTCTCGACAGTGGCCGCTTTGCTTGAGGGATCGTGCCAGCGAGCCTCCTATCAGGCCGAGCCCGATGATCAAGACCTTGTCCAACACGTTATCCGACGTTTTATCCGGGAAGGGCATCACCGTCTCACAGTACTGCCTTGGGGTATGAACCCAGCGGCTTAAGTAATATGGATTGCTCCTCCAACTGCGCGATGATGGCCTTGATATTGTCGTCCTGGAGGTGCCCCTCAAATTCGATGAAAAATACATAGGCCCATTTTTCGGTGCGCGAGGGCCGGGTGTCCAGACGGGTCAGACTGACACCGGCGCTATTGAACGGATCCAGTAATTGAAACAGGGCGCCCGGTCGATTGCGGCTGGCGACGATAAGGGAAGTCTTGTCGTTGCCGCTGGGCGGGACATCCTCGCGGCCAATGATCAAAAAGCGGGTGGTGTTATCGTGGAAGTCCTCGATCTTCTCGGCCAGTTTCTCCAATTTATACTGTTCCGCCGCCAGCTCGCCGGCGATGGCCGCCGCCCCCGGCTCTTCGCTGGCCCGGCGCGCCGCAGCGGCATTACTGGACACCGCTATTTTTTCCGCATGCGGCCAGTGCCGTTCCAACCAGTTGCGGCACTGGGCCAGGGTCTGCTGGTGGGTATAGATTTTCTTAATATCCGCTTCAAGCGTGTGCGCGGCAACCAGCAAATGGTGATGAATACGCAGTTCCACTTCGCCGCAGATCTTCAGGCTGGAATCGATGAAGCTGTCCAGGGTGTGGGTGACCATGCCCTCGGTGGAATTTTCCACCGGTACCACACCGTAGTCGCACCCCCCGGATGCCACTTCCGTGAACACTGCCTCGATGGTGCTCTGCGGCATATTGACCATGGCATGGCCGAAGTGCTTGATCGCCGCCGCCTGGGTGAAAGTACCCTCCGGACCCAAAAAAGCCACTTGCATGGGGTGTTCCAGGGCCAGGCAGGCGGACATAATCTCACGGAACACCCCCGCCATACTGTCTGGCGGCAAGGGTCCGGTATTACGTTCCTTGATGCGGTTGAGTACCTGTGCCTCTCTTTCAGGGCGATAAAACAGCACTTCCCGGGGCGACTCCCCGCGCTCTCGCGCCGCCACCACCTCCGCCATTTTGATATCCGCCACCTGTTCGGCACAGCTTGCCCGCTGGTTGATCAAATCCTGTATCTGCCGGTCCAGGGTGTCTATCTGAGCCCGTACCTGGTCCAGGTCTTTCGAGTCACTCATGATTTCAGCCGTTACGCGCCGCAAAGTCCTGCATCAAGCATATCAGAGCATCCACGGCCTGTTCAGTGACCGCATTGTAAATGCTGGCGCGCATACCACCCACCGAGCGATGCCCTTTCAGGTTGAGGAGACCGGCGGTTTCCGCCTCGGCCAGAAATTGCTTGTCCAGGTCGGCATTGGCGAGAGTAAAAGGAATGTTCATGAGCGAGCGACTCTCGACTTCCACCGGGTTGGCATAGAAATCATTGTTGTCTATCTCTGCGTACAGCTTTTCCGCCTTGCGCCGGTTGATTATTTCCATGGCTTCCAGGCCGCCCTGGTCCTGTAACCACTGAAACACCAGTCCCGCCAGATAAAGGGCAAACGTGGGCGGCGTGTTGTACATGGAGTCGCTGTCCGCGGCGATTTTCCAATCCAGCGTGGCTGGTGTTTTCGGATTGGCCTGACCCAGCAAGTCGCGCTTCACAATGACCAGGGTCAGCCCCGCCGGACCGATATTCTTCTGTGCGCCGGCGTAGATCACTCCGTACTGGCTTACATCTATGCGACGGGAAAGAATAGTTGAGGACATATCCACCACCAGGGGCACATCCACCTGAGGGGTCCAGAAAAATTCCACGCCACCAATGGTTTCATTGGGCGTGTAATGCAGATAGGCGGCGCTGCTTCCCATCTGCCACAGGTCCTGGGGCGGGATTGCGGAAAAGTTACTGGCCTCGGCACTGGCCACCACGTTGACATCCAGGTAGCGCCCGGCCTCGGCAATCGCCTTTTTCGACCACTGCCCGGTATTCAAATAATCCGCCTGCACGGTTTCAAAACCAAGATTCAGCGGCACCGCCGAGAACTGGGCGCTGGCACCGCCCTGTAAAAACAGTACTGCATAGTCAGCGGATATTCCGAGCAAGTCGCGCAGGGTCTGCTCTGCCTGCTCGGCAATACCGACTATTTCCGGGCTGCGGTGGCTCATCTCCATTACGGAGAGACCCCTGCCACCCCAATCCAACATTTCGTCTCGCGCTTGTTCCAGTACTGCGTCCGGCAATGCCGCCGGACCCGCACAAAAATTTTAACACCGGGCCATAGTGTGTTTCCTGATTGTAAGTGGTGCCTACCCGGTATCCGGATCCTGGTCTTGATCCTGGTTTTCGGGCTGCACTTCCGGCTCTGCGATGCGCTCGACACTGACCAACTGCTCGCCGGGTTTCAGCTTGATAGTGCGTACACCCTGGGTATTGCGCCCCAGGATCGACACCTCGTCACCGCGGGTTCTGACCAGGGTGCCCTGATCGGAGATCAGCATCAGTTCATCGCCTGCAAACACTTGCACCGCGCCAACCAGATTGCCATTGCGGTCGCTGGACTGCATGGCGATCACGCCCTGACCACCGCGACCCTTGGTGGGGAACTCGGTAACCTCGGTGCGTTTGCCGTAACCATTCTGGCTAACGGTGAGCACTTTGCCATCCTGGGCGGGAATAATCAGGGAGATCATGTGGTATTCAGAGCCCAGCTTGATGCCGCGCACACCGCGCGCTGTTCTGCCCATGGCGCGCACATCCGTCTCGCGGAAACGCGTGGCCTTACCGGAACTGCTGAACAGCATCACGTCCTGGGAACCGTCGGTGATGGCAGTGCCCACCAGCACATCCCCTTCCTCCAGTTCCAGCGCGCGCAAACCGACACTGCGCTGTCGGGAGAAGTCCGTGAGCGCGGTTTTCTTCACGGTGCCGTTGGCCGTGGCCATGAAGATGTAGTGGCCTTCATTATATTCGTGCACCGGCAGGATGGAGGTGATGCGTTCGCCCTCATCCAGGGGCAGCAGGTTGACCATCGGCCGGCCGCGGGAACCGCGCCCTGCGACCGGAATCCGGAATACCTTGATCCAGTAAACCTTGCCGACATTGGTAAAACACAGAATGGTGTCGTGGGTGCTGGCAATCAGCAGATGTTCCACGAAATCCTCGTCCTTCACAGCAGTGGCGGATTTACCCATGCCACCACGGCGCTGGGCCTGGTAGTCGGTCAGGGGTTGGGTTTTGGCATAGCCACCATGGGAAATCGTGACTACCCTATCCTCCTCGGTGATCAGGTCTTCCACTGTCAGGTCGTGGGCTGAATCGGTAATTACGGTGCGACGCTCATCACCGTACTCTTCAGCGACCGCGTGTAATTCTTCCCGAATCACCTGCTTCAGAATATCCGGATCTGACAAAATCTCCAGATAACCGGCAATCTCAACCAGCTTTTCCTGATATTCCTGTATCAGCTTTTCATGTTCCAGCCCGGTGAGTCGGTGCAGGCGCAGTTCGAGAATCGCCTGGGCCTGGGTGCGAGACAGGAAATACTGACCGTCGTGAAGACCGTATTGCTCTTCCAGTTCGTCGGGACGGCAGGCGTCACTGCCGGCACGCTCCAGCATGGCGGTGACCTCTCCCGGCGCCCAACTGCGAGATACCAGCTTGTCCCTGGCTTCCGCCGCATTGGCTGAGGCTTTGATCAGCTGAATGACGTGATCGATGTTGGCCAGCGCAATGGCCAGTCCTTCCAGTAGGTGGCCGCGCTCACGCGCCTTGCGTAATAGATAGACGGTGCGGCGGGTGACAACCTCGCGCCGGTGCCGAACGAAGGCCTCAATGATTTCCCTGAGATTCAGGATCCTGGGCCGGCCGTCGACCAGGGCCACCATATTGATGCCGAAAACCGATTGCAGCTGGGTCTGGGCGTAGAGGTTGTTCAGCACCACATCCCCCAGTTCACCCCGGCGCAACTCGATGACCACCCGCATGCCATCCTTGTCAGACTCGTCGCGCAGCTCGGTGATACCCTCGATCTTTTTGTTCTTTACCAACTCGGCGATCTTCTCGATCATGCGCGCCTTGTTGACCTGGTAGGGAATCTCGTGAATAAGGATGGTGTCCTTGCCGGTCTTCTCGTTGCTGATCACCTCGACCCTGGCGCGCACATAGATGCGCCCGCGCCCGGTACGGTAGGCCTGCACAATACCGGCGCGACCATTGATGATGGCGCCAGTGGGAAAATCAGGACCGGGGATGTGCTGCATCAGCTCATCCACTTCGATATTGGGATTGTCGAGGAGGGCCAGGCAACCGCTGACTATCTCGGTGAGGTTATGCGGCGGAATATTGGTGGCCATACCCACCGCAATACCGGAAGACCCGTTGACCAGCAAGTTGGGCACCCGGGTGGGTAGCACCACGGGGATCTGTTCAGTGCCGTCGTAGTTGTCGACGAAATCGACGGTTTCCTTGTCGAGATCTGCCAGCAAGTCATGGGCAATCTTGCGCATGCGTATCTCGGTGTAGCGCATGGCCGCAGCAGAATCGCCATCAATGGAGCCAAAGTTGCCCTGTCCGTCCACCAGCATGTAGCGTAAAGAGAAAGGTTGTGCCATGCGTACAATGGTGTCGTACACCGCAGAATCACCGTGCGGATGGTATTTACCAATCACGTCACCGACGATACGAGCTGACTTCTTGTAGCCCTTGTTCCAGTCATTGTTGAGCTCGTTCATGGCGAACAGCACCCGTCTATGCACCGGCTTGAGACCGTCGCGCACATCCGGCAAGGCCCGCCCTACAATCACGCTCATGGCGTAATCGAGGTAGGATTGCTTCAGCTCATCTTCGATGCTGACCAGTACTATTTCTTTGGCTAACCCTCCCATCGGAAACCTGTTGTCACCCCTATTGGCGTAAACGGCCGAGTATACGGAAGCCACGGATTTTTAGCTATTTTTTTCCCGTTTCTGGTTATACTCTCGCGCATTATTGCGGCGCGCAATGGGGCGCATTATGCAAAAAGTTGACACACTGATAATCACCGGTTGGGTGATACCAGTCCTGCCCGAGGGCGAAGTGCTGGAAAATCATGCGGTGGCCATCACCGCTGGCCGGATCAGCGCCATCCTCCCGGCCTCACGCGCGGGAGAACTGGAGGCCGCCGAGACCCTGGAAATGCCGGAACACGCACTGCTACCGGGACTGGTGAATTGCCACGGCCACGCCGCCATGAGTTTGCTGCGCGGCTACGCCGACGACCTCGCCCTGATGCCCTGGCTAACGCAGCATGTCTGGCCGTTGGAGAGCCAGCACGTCAGCGAGGAATTTGTGCAGGACGGCGTCAACCTGGCACTGGCGGAAATGCTGCGCTCGGGCACAACCTGCTTCAGCGACATGTACTTTTTCCCCAATATCACCGCCGAGATGTGCCTGCAGGCAGGCATGCGCGCCCAGATTACCTTCCCGGTATTTGATTTCCCCAGCGCTTGGGGCACAGATGCCGATGACTATATCAGTAAGGGCCTGACCCTGCGTGATGATTACAAACACAGCGAATTGCTCAGTATCGTGTTTGGCCCACACTCCCCCTATACCGTCTCCCGACAAGCCCTTGAAAAGATTGCCATGCTGGCGGCGGAGCTGGATTTGCCAGTTCACATCCACCTGCATGAAACCGCGGCGGAAGTGACCGATGCGGTAGCTCTCAACGGTGAAAGGCCGCTGCAGACGCTGGCCGATATTGGTTTGATCGGGCCGCGTACCCAGTGTGTGCACATGACCGAACTGGAGCAGACAGAAATGGAACTGCTGGCAGTCGCGGGCGCCAGCGTCATCCACTGCCCGGAATCCAACATGAAACTGGCCTCGGGAAGCTGCCCGGTGGCGGAACTGCAGGCAGCGGGTGTCAACGTGGCGCTGGGCACTGACAGTGCGGCCAGCAACAACGACCTCAATATGTTTGGGGAAATGCGCACCGCCGCATTGCTGGCCAAGCTCAGCAGCGCTGACGCAACCGCCCTGCCCGCCGCCCGCGCCCTGTCCATGGCGACAATATGCGGCGCGCGGGCCATCGGCATGCAAGACCAGATAGGCAGTCTTGAGATCGGCAAACAGGCGGACCTGATTGCCGTTGATCTCTCCGGTCTCGAAAGCCAACCGCTCTACAATGTCATTTCGCAGCTGGTATACGCCACCCACGCCTCGCAGGTTACCCACAGCTGGGTTGCCGGAAGAAACGTGATGAGTGAACGGCTGCTGACCGCCCTGGATGCCGAAACGGTCAAGGCACGGGCGCAACACTGGGGCGAAAGAATCAGCGCCGGCAGGAAAACCTCATGAGCGACCAGCAACTGAATGTGGATCCCAAGGAGATCGCCAAGTTTGAAAAGCTGGCGTCACGCTGGTGGGACCGGGACAGCGACTTCAAAGCCCTGCACGAAATCAATCCGCTGCGCGCCAACTTCATTGACCAGCACTCGCCCGTCGCTGGCAAGCAACTCGTGGATGTGGGTTGTGGTGGAGGCATCCTGGCGGAAGCCATGGCCCAGCGCGGCGCCAGTGTTACCGGCATCGATATGAGCGAGGCACCACTGAGCGTGGCCCGTATTCACCAACTGGAATCGGGTGTGGACGTCGACTACCTGCAAGCCACCGCCGAGCAGCTGGCGAGCGAACGAGCTGGGCAGTTCGATATCGTATGCTGTCTGGAAATGCTGGAGCACGTGCCAGATCCCGCCGCGGTGGTGAAGGCCTGCGCGGACTTGTGCCAAGCGGGCGGCGATCTGTACTTTTCAACCATCAATCGCAACCCCAAATCCTACCTGTTCGCGGTGATGGCCGCAGAATACATTCTGAACCTGTTACCCCGGGGCACCCACGACTACGGCAAGTTCATCAAGCCCTCGGAACTGGCCCAGTGGATTCGCGAGGCCGGGCTACAGCTACAGGAAATGACAGGGCTACTCTACAACCCCATCACCCAGCGCTACTGGCTGGAGCCCCGGGACGTGAGCGTTAATTACATGGTTAGAGCGGTCAAGGTCTGATGGCTACCCTGATGGGCAGAACGCAGTCCCGCTGGCTCAAAGCCGTGGTCTTCGATCTGGACGGCACCCTGCTGGATACCGCACCGGAGTTTATCACTGTGCTGCACCAGTTGCGGGAAGAGCACAACCTGGAACGCCTGCCGGAGGACTTCATTCGCAGCAAGGTCTCCCACGGCGCCCGCGCCCTGGTCACCCTGTCACTGGGCATGCAGCCGGAGGAAGAGGGGTTTGAGGAAAAACGCCTGCGCCTGCTGGAAATTTACAGCAGTATCCTCGGCACAGCCACCCGCCCCTACGACGGTATTCACGAGTTACTGCTGGGGCTCGCCCGCGAGGGGATCGCCTGGGGCATTTCGACCAACAAACCCAGCGTCTACACCTACCCCCTGCTGGCAACCCAGACCTTTAACCCGGCACCGACCAGCGTGGTCTGCGCCGACCAGGTCAGCAATCCCAAACCCCACCCGGAGGCCCTGTACCTGAATTGTAAACAACTGGGCTGCGAACCGCGCGAGGTCATTTACATCGGTGATCACCTGCGCGACATCGAAGCCGGCCGGGCCGCGGGCATGTGCACTATTGCCGCTGCCTACGGCTATATCGAGGCAGGCGACAATCCGGCGGACTGGGGCGCCGATGCCATCGCCCATGAGCCTTGCGAACTGGCCCGTATAATCGTCGACCTGAATAGCTAATGACATTATGACGGCGAACAGTGTGAATCCGCGGGACTATGAAGCTCCCGCGCAGTTATTGGCCGGCCACAATGTTCTGGTTACCGGTGCCGGCGCCGGCATCGGCAAAGCCGCCGCCCAAACCTATGCTGCCTACGGCGCCACCGTTATCTTGCTGGGTCGGACCAACAACAAACTGGAAGCGATCTACGACAGCATTGAGCAGGCTGACCATCCCCTGCCAATCATTATTGAGCTGGATATGCTGACTGCAGCCCGCCCGGACTACCTGGCCCTGAGCGACAATATCGCGGCAGAACTGGGCTGCCTGCACGGCCTGCTCCACAACGCCGGCATTCTCGGTGAGCGCACCCCGATCCAGAATGCCGACCCACAGCAATGGCTGGACGTAATGCAGGTAAACGTAAACGCGCAGATGCTACTGACCCAGGCCATGCTGCCGCTTATGTTCGAAGCAGAACGCGCGTCGATCATCTTCACCTCCTCCGGTGTCGGCCGTCGGGGCAGAGCCTATTGGGGCGCTTACGGCGTCTCAAAATTCGCCACCGAAGGGCTGATGCAAACCCTGGCCGAAGAGCTGGAAAACACCAGCCAGGTGCGGGTCAACAGCCTCAATCCGGGACGCACCCGCACGGCCATGCGAGCCGCTGCCTATCCCGCAGAAGACCCCGCTACTCTCCCGACAGCGGAGGACATCATGCCAGCGTATTTGTATCTCATGGGGGATGACAGCATCGGGGTCAACGGGCAGGCGCTTACTGCTCAGTGAGTGGTGCCAGTAGCACGGGCGGTGCCGCGAATAGTTTGTGTCGCAGCGGTCATGGCTCGGTTAAAGAAGCCGGCGGCCTCTCGGCCGAGCCCGCTTCTTGAACTGCCGCTCCATCCGCTCTTTGTCCTGGCGTGTGGCACTGGCGACCGGTTTCGAATCGATCCCCGCCATCCGGTACAACCCCCTAATTTCCTTCCTGTCCATCTCCACCCACTGGCCCTGCTTGACCTTTGAGGGGATGAACACATTCCCGTAGCGGGTGCGCTTCAGGCGCGAGACCGCGCAGTCCTGGGATTCCCAGAGTCGGCGTACCTCGCGGGTGCGACCTTCCATGATGACCACGTAGTACCAATGGTTACGCCCCTCGCCGCCGCCGTCCTGGATATCGGTGAAGCGGGCCATGCCATCTTCCAGCATGACGCCCTGCCGCAGGACCTTCAGGGTATCTTCGGTAACGGCACCATTCACCCGCACCATGTATTCCCGTTCGATATTGGCGGAAGGGTGCATGAGGGCGTTGGCCAGGTCACCGTCGGTGGTGAACAGGAGCAGGCCGCTGGTATTGAAATCCAGCCTGCCGATGGAAATCCAGCGCCCGCTTTTCAGTTTGGGCAGCCGCTCAAAGACCGTGCGGCGACCCTGCGGATCCTTGCGGGTGCTGATTTCTTGCGGCGGCTTGTGGTACAGGATGACGCGGGTTTTGGGTTTCGCTTCCACTGCCATGGGTTTGCCGTCCACCTGGATGCGGGCCCGGGAGTCTACCCGGTCACCCAGTGTGGCCGGTTCACCGTTAACGCTTACCCGACCCTGCTCTATCCAGCGCTCCATTTCCCGGCGCGAGCCCAGTCCGACCCGGGCCAATACTTTCTGCAGTTTTTCGTCGCTGTCAGCCATCCCGCTGGGCGTCACCCACTGCTATCAGCGGCACCACCTCTGCGGTTTCCCTGACCGGCGCTTGCTCTTCCGAGGCAGCTGCTGTCACCTCTTCTCCGGCCACTTCCTGTCCTTCCTCTGCGCTGCCCTGTTCTGCTGCTGCATCACTGGCATCCGGGTCCACCAGGGGCCCGAAGCCGAGTTCAGCGGTGAGGGTGTCGAAGTCGCGGATCTCTGCCAGAGCGGGAAGCTGGTCGAGGGTTTTGAGATTGAAATAATCCAGAAACTGGCGCGTGGTGGCAAACATGGCCGGACGTCCGGGCACATCCCGGTGCCCCACTACCCGGACCCAGTCGCGCTCGTGGAGCGTCTTGATGATATTGCTGCTCACCGCGACGCCGCGAATTTCCTCGATTTCGCCGCGGGTGATGGGCTGCCGGTAGGCGATCAACGCCAGCGTTTCCAGCAGCGCACGGGAGTACTTCTGCGGCCGCTCATTCCACAGGCGACCCACCCATTGGCTCAGTTCCTGTCGCACCTGAAAACGGAAGCCACTGGCCACCTCCTGCAACTGGTAGCCGCGATCTTCACAGCGCACATCGATTTCCTTGAGCGCTTCGCGTATCGCGCTGTTTTCCGGCCGTTCATTCTGTTCGAACAGATCGGCCATGCTTTGCACGGTCAGCGGCTTGCCCGCGGCCATGATGGCAGCTTCCAGTATCTGGATCAGTCCTATTTCCGCCACGCTATTCCTCCAGTTCTTCTTCCACTCTGGCCTTCACGTGGATAGGGCCAAAATTTTCTGTCTGTACAATTTCCACCAGGAACTCCTTGATCAGTTCCATGATCGCCAGGAAGGTTACAATAACCCCGAGGCGGCCCTCCTCCACTGTGAACAAGGACGCAAAGGGCACGAACTGGTGGCCGCGAAGGCGATCCAGCACCTCCGACATCCGCTCGCGGGTGGACAAGGCTTCGCGCTGGATGTGGTGATGTTCATACATATCGGCGCGGCGCAACGCCTCGCCCAGGGCGAGCAGCAGTTCGCGCATATCCACATCCGGATGTGGCCGCGAGCGATCCATGTCCGGTGGTGCCACCTGTACCGAGAAGTTCTCCCGCTCCATCCGCGGCAATTCTTCAATATCTTCCGCCGCCTTCTTGAAGCGCTCGTACTCCTGCAAACGCCGGATCAGTTGCGCTCGCGGGTCCTCCTCGTCGTCTTCGATCGCGGTGAAGCGCGGCAGCAACATACGTGACTTGATCTCCGCCAGCATGGCCGCCATCACCAGGTACTCGGCCGCCAGCTCAAACTGCATAGCATCCATAAGGTCCACGTAGCGCATGTACTGTTCGGTGATCGCGGAGACATCAATTTCGAGGATATCCAGATTCTGCCGCCGTATGAGGTACAACAGTAGATCCAGCGGGCCCTCAAAGGCTTCCAGAAACACTTCCAGCGCCCGCGGCGGGATGTACAAATCCTTGGGAATTTCAGTCATGGCCTGCCCGAGCACCACCGCAAACGGCATCTCACCCTGTTGGGGTTTACCGCGTAGTTCGGCCATTTCGGGGGATTTTTCGGGATTGTCAGGGTTGGGAGAAGCTGCGGACTCGGCTGTTGGGGCCGCCATCTCTTCGCTTGCTGATTCCTGCTTGCTCACTGTTTATCCTGGCCCTGGTGTAATGCCGCATTATAACCTCGCTGGAATCGCCCTAGCCAGCCAGAAACGGGGAGGAGTCGCCTTTTCCTTGCCGCACCAGTTGTGGCACCTCTTCCGACAGGTCAATCACCGTGGTCGGCTC
>JAPUKZ010000151.1 GCA_027295405.1 Gammaproteobacteria bacterium | reverse complement strand
TCAACAGCTGCTGGATGCGGTGCGCCAACACCGCTGCGAGAGAACCCTTGCCCGCCGCTGGCTGCCGGGGAAATCCATTGCCCAGGACCTGGGTTTTCGCGAGACCAACAGTTTCTATCGCGCCTTCAGCAAGTGGACCGGTAAGACCTACACCCAGTACAAGAAGGAGGTTCGAATCAGTTCAGTCGCCGGCGGCTAGTCGCTATACTGGGCGGGTCTGTGGCCAAGGGCTACATGGCCCATGAGCGCGAGACCCTGGAGGCGGTAATCGCCGCCCGCAACGATGCGGCCTCGGTGCTCGAAGCCATATCCAAAGCCGGAGCCGGTGGTGTAGAAATGGGCCGGGTGGCCTTCTCGCGCCAGGGCTATAACGACTCGGTCACGTCTTACAATACTTACCGGCAGAGCTTTCCGCCGGTGTTTTTTGCCCTGCGCTTCGGACATCCCGCCGCCGCGGAGTTGCTGGAATTTGTAGATTCTGCGCAAATACGGGCCGCGCCCCAGGTAGAATTCTAAGTTAGACAACTACGCTACAGCACACTAACCGTGGATTTTTACGCAGAACAGGATAGCGCGAGACGTAACACGCGTTTGCTGGTGTTGTCGTTTCTGCTGGCGGTCGAGGTGGAAATTCTGGTGAGCGTCGCTGCAGCTCTTGGCAAGGTGACCTACATTCCCGACAAGCTGCGTCGGGGTACCGCATCACTTGCAGCGAACAAATTGGGAGGCTCTGAATGTTACAATATGAGTGACCAGGGACGCAAAGGCCGGAGCGGCTAACGTCGAACGCTTCCGGAATGTGACAGGACTCAGCCCATGCATAGCTTGTGGAACGAGATGGAAGCAGCCGAAACTGCCGGTGAACTGGGCCTGCGGGTTTACACTTCGCGGCTGCTGGGGAGGGACGATTCGCTGGTCTTGCACGGTGGCGGCAACACTTCCCTGAAGGGATTATCACAGAATATTTTCGGGGAGGAGATTCCAACCCTGTATGTCAAAGGATCTGGCTGGGACCTGAAGACTATTGAAATCGCGGGGTTTTCCCCCACCTGCCTGGCCACTTTGCAACGCATGGCGAGCCTGGACAGCATGAGTGATACGGAGATGGCAAGGGAGCTGAAAGCAGCGTTGCTGGACCCGGCGGCGCCGGCGCCCTCGGTGGAGGCCATACTCCACGCCATTATTCCCCGCAAGTTTGTCGATCACACCCACGCGGACGCGGTTGTGGCGATCAGTAACAGTCCCGGCGGCCAGCAGGTACTGGAGGAACTGTATGCGGCAGATTTTCTGATCCTGCCCTATGTCATGCCCGGATTTATTCTGTCCCGGCAGGTCTTTGAGGCGACCCGGCAGCTGGATTGGAATCTGCTGAAGGGCATCATCCTCTTGCATCACGGGGTGTTTACCTTTGCCGATGATGCCCGCGAGAGTTACGAGAACATGATCGCCTGTGTGGATCGGGCTGATTGTTACCTGCAGGAGCGCGGGGCGGGGGAGAACCTGCGCCTGCAAGCCGGAGAATTTTCCGCGGCGGACGCTCTCAGCCTTTCCGCCATTCGCAGGCAGTTGAGCACGCAGGCCGGGCGACCCATGATCGCCCGCCTCTGCGAGGAGGAGGATTGTGTCGGCTACAGTGCCCGCGAGGATGTGGCGGATATTGCCACCCGCGGCCCCCTGACCCCGGATCACACCCTGCACACCAAGCGTATTCCAGTGATTCTGGAGAGAGACTACAGCGCAGAGCTGGAAGCTTATGTGACAGACTACCGGGCCTGGTTCCAGCGCAATGACAGCGGTGATTTAACCTGCCTTGATCCGGCGCCAAGAGTGGCGGTATGGAAAAACCGCGGCATCGTCGCCATCGCCCCCAATGCCCAACGCGCCGCGATTGTGCGCGATATCGCGCGCCATACCCTCGCGGCGGTGCAGTGGGCGGAAGCTATTGGTGTCTGGCAGGCACCTTCAGAGCAGGAAATTTTTGCAGTGGAGTACTGGGAGCTGGAACAAGCCAAGCTCAAGCGCCTGCCCGCACCTGCGGCCTTTGAAGGCCGTATTGCCCTGGTGACCGGAGCCGCTTCCGGTATCGGCAAGGTCAGCGTGCAGGCCCTGGTAGAGCAAGGGTGTTGTGTTATCGCTCTGGACATCAATCCCGCGGTTGCCGACATGAGTTCTATCAGTGTGCTGGGGATGCCTTGCGATGTTACTGAATCGAAACAAGTCACCACTGCCTTACTGGCGGGAGTTCGCCGGTTCGGGGGTATCGATATTCTGGTCAGTAATGCCGGTGCCTTTTCTCCCAGCACTGAGATTGCAGCACTTGGTGACGAGGCCCTGGCTGCAGGTATGCAATTGAATTTCGCCTCCCATGCCAGTTTGCTGCGCGAATGCATTCCCTATTTGAAAAACGGCTGCAATCCCGCTGTGGTGCTGGTGGCCTCCAAAAATGTCCCGGCACCGGGTCCGGGTGCCGCTGCCTATTCCAGCGCTAAGGCCGCCTTGACCCAACTGGGCCGGGTGGCGGCGCTGGAACTGGGCGCGGATGGGGTGCGGGTAAATATGCTGCATCCCAATGCAGTCTACGACACGGCTGTCTGGACCGAGGCGGTGTTGCAGCAGCGGGCAGACAGTTATGGCTTGAGTGTGGAGCAATACAAGAACAACAATGTCCTGCGCATGGAAGTCAGTTCGGCGGATGTGGCGCGCGCGGTACTGGCCCTGACCGGGGATCAGTTTCTGGCCACCACCGGGGCCCAGATTCCGGTTGACGGTGGCAATGATCGGGTGATCTAGGGCCTTCGAGTTGGTTCGACAGCGCTTACTTACGCTAAACCAAGTCGGACTTTGCCGACATCACCCTGGGCAAGATGAAGGAGCCGATTGGACTTCAGCGCAATACCGGGGCGGCCAGGCTACTATCAATTGAAGGTGCAATGAACAGCACCGCTTTTACGCCCGGCAGGAGTTGGGGGGTGCACCTGTTTGATGCCAACAAGAACCGGCGCTGGGCCTGCAGTTTTTATTCTGACACCCGCAACACGATTTTGCCCCTGACTTCCCCGGCCTCGATGGCGCGGTGGGCCTGCGCAGCCTCAGTCAGTGGCAGCATCTTCCATATCTGCGGCTGGATATTGTGCTCTGCAAGCAGTTGGAACAGGCTGCCCAGGTCCTCGCGAAACCAGTCCGGCTGCTGCTGGCGCAGATCGGCAATAGAGTAAAAACCCACTCGCCGCTGCTGCTCGGGAAACCACTGCCACAGCAGTTGTTGCCAACGCCAGCGCAGAAATTCGGTGGCGGTTGCCAGCAGGCTGTCCTCGTCGCGGGCAACCAGGTAAAACCCGTAGGTCACCAGTTCCCCGCCGGGTTTGAGCACCGTGTAGGAACGCTGGAAATTGTCGACACTGACCGCATCGAACACAACATCCACACCCACGCCGCCGGTTTCCTGGCGCAGGCGGCGGACGAAGTCCTCCTCGCGATAGTCAATGGGCGTCACCCCCAGGCTGCGCACATAGTCCAGCTTGCCGCTTGATGCAGTGCCGTACATCTTCAGCCCGGATACCTGCCCCAATTGGGCCAGCGCGGTGCCCACCGCACCGCTGGCGCCGTGGATGAGGATGCTTTGCCCAGGCTTCACCTCGGCGACCCGATGCAGCATCTGGTAGGCAGTGGTGTAGGACAGGATCAAGGCGACCGCGTCGGCATCGTCGATGCCCTCCACTACCGACACCAGGTTTTCGGCCGGCAGTACCGCGTATTCGGTGTATGCCCCCCACACCGTCAGATCAGCTACCCGTTGTCCTGGTTTGAGTGTGTCGACCCCGCTGCCGAGTTTGTCGACGATGCCCACCAGATCGTAGCCCGGTGGAAAAGGTGGTTCCTCGCTGATACCGGGATAAAGTCCCTTGCGCACCATCACATCGGTGAAGGAGGCGCTGGCGGTCAACACCCGTACCCGCACCTGGCCAGGGCCCGGCTCAGGCAAGTTTTCCTGCTCCACCACTTGCAGCTTGTCGGCGCCGCCGAACTCGGTCACGACTACCTGTCGATAACTGGCTTGTGCGGAAGTACAGGCCAGAATAAAAATCGCTATCAGGGTCTTGAATCGCATGCTTCGTCTGTCCTGTATCGAGGGTCGGGTGCTATCATAGCGCCCGATGAAAGTTCTGCGTACCCGAATCACGGAAGTTGTTTGTCCCGCCCGAAATCACGCCCTGTTGCGCTTTGCTGCCGATGAAGTAATTCCCGGTGAGCCGGGCGAATTTGTCATGGTCAGAGGCGACTGGGGCTGCCATCCGGTGCTGCCGCGGGCCTTCTCACTGGTGGAGAGCGGTGTGACCGGTTCCATTCTGGTGAAAGCGGCCGGTCCCGGATCCGATTTGCTTATCGGCATGAACGTCGGCGATGAACTGGTGGTGTTTGGACCCCTCGGCAATGGTTTTTCGGTGGAACCCTTTGAGCGGCGCCCGGTACTGGTCGCCGGAGGTGTTGGAGTCGCCCCTTTGCTGTTTCTGGCGCAGCAGTTGGCGGCCGCCGGAGTGCGGTCGACTTTTCTGTATGGGGCGCGCACGGAACACGATCTGCCGCTGGCGGATGACATCGCCGCAGTGGCGGAACTGCGGGTGACCACTGAAGACGGTTCGGTGGGAGAGAAGGGCTTGATTACCGAACCCTTGCAGCGCGTGTTACAAGAAGACCCGAAAGCGATCGTCTACAGTTGTGGTCCAGAGGGTATGCTGGAAGCGGTGGCGCGGGTCGCTATGGCACAGCAAGTTGAGTGCCAGGTGGCACTGGAGGCCCCCATGGCCTGCGGTATGGGTACCTGCAAGGGTTGTGCGGTAATGACTACCGCCGGCAGTTACAAGTATGTCTGTTACGACGGTCCGGTGTTTGCGGCCGGGGATATCTACGGAGAGCGCGCGTGAGCGAGCGATTGCAAACGGTGTTGGGGCCGCTCACCCTGGCCAATCCCTTGATCAATGCTTCCGGCACCTTTGGTTACGGTGTTGAATACGCGGGCTTTGTGGATGTTGCGCGCCTCGGTGGGGTCAGCGTCAAGGGCATCTCACTGGAACCGCGGCCCGGAAATATCCCGCCGCGCACCTGTGAAACCTCTGCCGGCATGCTCCTGAAAGCGT
>JAPUKZ010000150.1 GCA_027295405.1 Gammaproteobacteria bacterium | reverse complement strand
GCGATAAAGTTCGATGGATTGCTCACCATGTAGAATAGATGCAAGATTGATATCCACAGCACTTAGAAGCCTTCCCATACCCGACATTCCCGGGATCACGGCATAGGTCGGCAGCACCTTGGGGCCTTTGCCTTCATATATGTAATCCAAACTGGTATGAGGACGCGCGCCAACGCCCAGCGCGTAGAGCATGACGTCACTGGTAGTCCATGACAATTCCTGGCTCTCAAACTGAAGGCCTACCAGATCACTTGAAATAGGTTTTTTCGGCATACTAAGCCCCCTATATTTCGCAATGTCATTCAATGTTCACTGGCCATATAAATAACGCGGGTTCAAGCTTCGGTCTGGGAGTAACACTACAACATATACATGTTGTAGTAAATATGTATATGTTTTATGGTAGACAACTTTCATGGCTCCTTACAACCCCTCAAACTCGGGTAGCGAGGGGAAACGCAGGGAACGGTTTTTATTCGAGAACCCAGGGTCAAGCTCTCACTTTCGGTGCGATTGTTCGAGGCTGGCGCAGATCTCGGCGGCATCTGGTACTGGAACTGTTATCCCGGCGCGCGTGTCGATTCCAATGTACCCAATTACGAATACTCGTTCGAAGAGCTGTGGCGTGACTGGAATTGGACTGAGCGCTTTCCTTCCTGGGACGAATTGCGGCGCTACTTCCAATATGTCGACAAGAAACTGGAGCTCAGCCGGGATATTCGTTTCAACGCTCGTGTCACCGCAGCGGAGTTCGATACCAACCGCAACCAATGGCTTATCCAGACCGCAGACGGCACTAGCGTCCGGGCACGGTTCTTCATCCTTTGTACCGGCTTCGCCTCAAAGCCCTATGTACCTGATTACCCGGGAATCGATCAATTCGCGGGTGAGTGCCATCACACCGCGCTGTGGCCGCAAAATGGGCTCGACTTCGCCGGCAAGCGGGTGGGGGTGATTGGCACTGGCGCGAGCGGCGTTCAGGTGGTTCAGGAAGCCGGCAAGGACGCGGCGCATCTTACGGTCTTCCAGCGCACGCCGAACCTCGCTTTACCGATGCGACAGCGCAAACTCGACGAGCAGACGCAGCGCGAGATGAAGAAGGATTATCCGGAGGCGTTCCGCAAGCGGCGTACGGCTTTGGGCGGTTTCTCTGACCTCAGCGCTAGCGAGAAATCTACAATGGAGGTGTCACCGGAGGAACGACGGGCAGTCTATGAGGACGCCTGGGAGAAGGGTGGATTTCACTTTTGGTCTGGCACGTTCCACGACACGCTGATAGACGAAAGGGCCAATCGCACTGCCTATGACTTCTGGCGCGAAAAAACCCGGGCACGCCTCAAAGATCCCGCTATCGCGGACATGCTTGCGCCGATGGACCCGCCGCATCCGTTCGGGGTCAAGCGTCCGTCGCTGGAACAGTGGTATTACGAGGTGTTCAACCAAAACAATGTAACACTCGTAGACGTCCGCGAGAATGTGATTGAGGAGATCACGCCAGCCGGCGTGCTGACTTCTGAGGGCGAACACGAATTGGACATTCTTGTTCTCGCCACCGGCTTCGACGCCAATACCGGCGGGCTGACCCAGATTGACATACGCGGCACGAACGGCATGAGCCTCAAGGAGAAATGGGCGGACGGTGTGAGCACCCATCTGGGCTTTGCAGCTTCGAGATTCCCCAACATGCTGCTGCTGTACGGCCCGCAGAGCCCAGCCGGCTTTTGCAATGGACCGACCTGCGCCGAATTACAGGGCGAGTGGGTGATTAGCTGTCTGCAATACTTGCGCGACAAGCAGTTCACCCGGATCGAGGCGACTGCTGCGGCAGAAGACGCCTGGACGCAGCATATGAGCGAGATTGCCGCTGCCACGCTACTTACACGCGCTGATTCCTGGTACATGGGCGCCAACATTCCGGGTAAGCCGCGACAGCTTTTAAACTATTTCGGCGTACCCATGTACATGGATCAATGCAATGAAAGCGCATCAAAAGGCTACGAAGGCTTCGAGCTGAGTTGACGAAGAAGTGGTCGATGGCCCGCATGTCTGCAGACACTGATGATCTTCAAACCGGAGCGCCGGCCGCCGGAATGCGGGCCCGGCTCAACACTGCCGGTGTCGGAGCAGTACCGAAATGGCAGAAGTGACAGAGCCTACGCTGCGTGGTGCACCTGCACCACACTGGCCGGGTTGCGAAAGCGGTGCAGCAAAGCCGCTTTGAGTTCTTGATACTGCGCGATGGAGGCTGACTTCACCGGCCCGTAACCACGAACCTGGTCCGGCAAGCCGGCACATTCCACCGCGATAGCGTAGTTATCAGCACTAAGCCCCGCCAACAGTTCTGTAACCAGACCCCGATAATCATCCACCAGTGCGCGTTCCTCGCGCCGCTCTGGCAAGTACCCGAAGGGGTCCAGTGCCGTGCCCCGCAACACTTTCCCCTTCGCCAGCAGTCGCAATGCTTGCAACATCCACGGGCCAAAGCTGGTTTTGCGCGGGCGGCCCAATTCATCCAGGCCGCGATTGAATATCGGCGGTGCCATATGAAACTGCAGGCGGTAGTTGCCGCTGAAGGTCTGCGCCAATTTTTGCCGGAACTCGCCATCCGTATAGAGGCGCGCTACCTCATATTCATCCTTGTAGGCCATCAACTTGTACAGGTAGCGGGCCACCGCTGCGGTGAGCGACGGCGGGTCGGTCTGCTGGGCCTGATCAGCCCTTCTCACCTCTTCCACAAACTGGCGGTAGCGGTTCGCATACGCCTCGTTTTGATACACGGCCAGGAGCCCGGCACGGTGGTCTATCAACTCATCGAGGGACAGCGGCGCCCTTGGCTTGTCTGCTGAGCCCGCCGCGTCCAGCACATACTGTCGGTCTGTGGCTGCCAAGCGCCCCCAACTGAAGGCACGTTGGTTTTCCTCGATATTGACGCCATTGATCTCAATGGCACGCATTAAGGCCGCCAGTCCAACCGGCACCAGACCCTGCTGCCAGGCGTGCCCGAGCATGAACACATTGGAGTACACCGTGTGCCCCAAAAGGCGCTCCATCAATCTATTGGCTTCCACCGTTTCAATGTTTTCCTTGCCTACTGCCGCAGACAGTGCGGAGAGGCGCTCATCCATGCGTATATCGGCATTGCGATTCTGCACAAACTGACCGCTGGGCACCTCGCTGTGATTCACCAGCAAGCGGGTCCTGCCTGCCGCCACCACCCGGATGGCGCGCGGGTCGGTTCCCACCACCACATCACAGGCCACCAGCGCATCGGCCCTGCCATCGGCAATACGCACCTGGTTGAGCGCCGCCGGCGACTTGCCGATGCGAATGTGGCTGATTACCGCGCCGCCTTTCTGCGCAAATCCAGTGAAGTCCAGTACTGTGGCCCCCTTCCCTTCCAGGTGAGCTGCCATGGTGATCAAGGCGCCGACTGTCACCACCCCGGTGCCGCCAACACCGGCCACCAACAGGTCAAAATTCTCCTCCAGGGTGGGCAGTTGCGGTGCGGTTAACCGCTCTATGTGTGAGTCGAAGTCGTCGTGTACCAACGCTACTTCCGGTTTTCTCAATTCGCCGCCCTCGACGGTGACAAAACTCGGGCAAAACCCTTTCACACAAGAGTAATCCTTGTTGCAGGAGGATTGGTCGATCTTGCGTTTGCGACCCAGCTCGGTGTCCAGGGGATAGATGGAAAGGCAATTGGATTGTACCGAGCAGTCGCCGCAGCCCTCACATACCGCGTCATTGATAAATACCCGCTTGGCCGGGTCGGGATAGGTACCGCGCTTGCGTTTGCGTCGTTTCTCGGCGGCGCAGGCCTGGTCATAGATCAGGACCGTTACCCCGGGTAGTTCCCGCAGTTCACGCTGCAAGGCATCCATCTCGTCGCGATGATGAAAGCTGGTGCGTGGGGGAAACAGGTTCTTGTCGGTGTATTTACCCGGCTCATCGCTCACCACCGCAATGCGTTCCACCCCTTCGGAACGCACCTGGTTGGCGATCGCCGGCACACTGAGGGTGCCATCCACGGGTTGGCCGCCGGTCATGGCCACGGCATCATTGAACAGGATTTTGTAGGTGATATTGGTACCCGCCGCCTGCGCCTGGCGAATGGCCATATAGCCCGAGTGAAAATAGGTGCCCTCACCCAGGTTCTGGAAGATGTGGCGGTTGCCGGTAAAGCGCGATTTACCGACCCAGTTCACCCCTTCCCCGCCCATTTGAACCAGTGACTCGGTGTTCCGGTTCATCCACGAGGCCATAAAGTGGCAGCCAATTCCCGCCAGGGCTTTGCTACCTTCCGGCACTTTTGTCGAGGAATTGTGGGGACACCCGGAACAGAAATAGGGGGTTCGCTTGACGTCTGTGGGCACACTGATTTCAATCTTGCTCTGCTCCAGTGCCGTCAACTCCCGCTCAAAATTTACCTCCGGAAACTCGTGGGTGATCCGCGCCGCCACAATCGGCGCCAGCAGCGAGGGGCTGAGCTCGCCCACCCAAGGAATCAGAGGGAGCCCGTCGTCATCGTACTTACCCACCATGCGCCGGGGTTTGTCGCTCTGGTAGTCGTAGAGAAATTCCTTGAGTTCGCTCTCGATAATGCCGCGCTTTTCTTCGACAATCAGCACCTCCTCCTTGCCGCGCAGGAAGGCACGCGCACCTTCGGTCTCCAGCGGCCACACCATACCCACCTTGTAGATGTCGATACCGAGTGCACGCGCGCGCTGTTCATCGACGCCCAGCAGTTTCAGCGCTTCCATCAAATCCAGGTGGGCTTTGCCGGTGGTGATAATCCCCATTCTTGCATCGGGGATGTCGTAGATGCGCCGGTCTATCGGATTCGCCTGGGCAAAGGCCCGCACTGCCTCCAGTTTTTCCACCATGCGCGCTTCCACCTGCGGGCCCGGCAAATCCGGCCAGCGGTAGTGCAGGCCATATTCAGGGGCCTGGTAGTCGCTGGGCACGACGAATTCCGGCAGCTCATCCAGCACCACCGAGGCCGCGCTTTCCACCGTTTCCGAAATGGCCTTGAAACCGACCCAGGTGCCGGAAAAGCGCGACATCTCAAAGCCGTACAAGCCGAATTCAATGTATTCGGCGACGCTGGCGGGATTCAGGGTAGGCATGAAGAATGCCATGAAAGCGACATCGGACTGGTGTGACATACTCGAAGAAACGCAGCCGTGATCATCGCCGGCAATAACCAAAACCCCGCCATGGGGTGAGCTGCCATAGGCATTGCCGTGCTTGAGGGCATCGCCCGCGCGATCGACACCGGGGCCCTTGCCATACCAGATGGAAAATACCCCGTCGACCTCGCGCTCCGGTGCAGATTCAACCTGCTGGGTACCCATTATCGCGGTCGCCCCGAGGTCCTCATTGATCGCCGGCAAAAACTCGATATCGTAGTCAGACAAGAACCGGCGTGCCCGCCACAGTTCCTGGTCGTAGGCACCCAACGGCGACCCCCGGTAGCCGGAAATAAACCCCGCTGTGTTCAAGCCCCGGCGTCGGTCCCGCAGGCGCTGCAGCATGGGCAGGCGCACCAGCGCCTGGGTGCCGGTCAGGAACACCCGCCCCTGTTCACGGGAATAACGGTCTTCAAGCTCATAGGTATCCAGTTGGGGATCCGAAGTCGTGGGCATGACAGTCACCTGAAGTCGGGAAGGGGCCTTACTGTACGCTCATCCGGGTGAAATGTGCTCTCAATTTGATTGGGAAAATCGAGGATTTATGCAATTAAATTTAATTAATTGGCGATATATTGGAATTATCTTTCAGGGATGTGGCTTTAAGTCGGATAGATCATCCTGGCAGCAGGAGTTTTAGGGTATTACAGAACACTGGTAGGAATATCAACAGGCGTCTCTAGAAAAACCCTGTAACTTAGTGCAGGGGTTTTCTGCTGACAGAAGGGCATAAAAGTGCGTTGAATGCCGCATCACTCACCGAGAAATTGCCGAATCCGGCCGGAACCTGCTTCATTGCTGGTTCAGAGCGCCGCCTCACTATAGTGCCGCGCTCTGGTACTGACTCGGCAAACGAACAGCGCCACCACCTGCACCGTTGACCAAACGGCTTCCGGTAGAGACTGGAAGTTCACAGCATGCGTC
>JAPUKZ010000015.1 GCA_027295405.1 Gammaproteobacteria bacterium | reverse complement strand
CCATCATGGCAAAAACCTCGGTGCGCCCGGCAAGATCAGTCAGCGCAGACTTTGGGAGGCAGCTAAACATCCACCAAAGCGCACATTCCCGTGGCAAAACCTCCGGATCACGCTTATTCTTCATTTCAGAATAAAACCGTGTTCCGTGCACTAACGAGGCGCAGATGCCCGACCCAGAAACACCACTGACGTTCCACCAAATTCACATTGAGGTGGCCCGCAATGCCACCGACGATTTCAATCCGTTCCACGACAAGAACAAATGGCAGCACATTAAGCACAACCCCTTCGGTGGCGCCATAGTCCTGGGTTTCCAGCTTAAAGCCCTGGTTGAATACCACACCCGGTTGCACCGGGAAGAAAATGACGAGTTGCAATTGCTGGACGAACACCATCTTCGCTTCAGCAATTACCAGTTTACCTTCGCTAATGCCGTCAAGTGCGGACAGGAAATTAGCGTCGACATCAAAAACTCCCATTTAAGGGAGGGCGACAATACCACCCTGTCCAATCGGGTCAGCCTCAGGGCTGATGGCAAGCTCGCCTTGTTGGGATTCAAGCGTGAATCACAGAAGCCTCTGTTTCTCCCGGATGTGGATATCTCTGGTCTGGGCGATCTCAGGCGAGCCGCTGATCGCGACTATCTTCCCGACACGAAGTTCTTTCTCACGCGCAAATTTATGACCAACAGCAATGCCAAGAATTTTCTCTCCGGCTCCCTGGTGGAACAGGCCGATTACATTGACGAACTGGAAGATCGGGTTGAGTACCCGGAAATATTCCCCTGTGCGCTGCTGTCCTGTGCGCTGCTTGAAAGAGGAGTCCGGGAAGGACACGACTTTGAGCGTAACCCCATGGTCTATACCTCCCATAAAATATGTATAGACCGACACCTGCTCGCCAAATTACGCAGCAATGACGTTCTCAACCTGCTGGTACAGCGGGTGGAACCTTTCGATGGTGAGCACCACTACCACTGCTACGGCGTGGTGGGCAAGCACAGTTTGCTATTTCGCGCGCTGATTTCCCTGATACCGCTGGAGGCAATTCTCGGGTAGTCCGGGCGGGCCAGCACGCGCCGGGCTGGTTATGCTGGGCGGCTGAAACTACCCCCAGCAACAGATATCGGCAGGTGTTGGGCACCATCCACGGTAGCGAATAGCCTTACGCTGCCATTTGTGATGTCCGTTACGACACAGGGTGTTACCCTTGTGCTGGTCTTTTATTGAGGGGCTACGAAAGGGTATGGCCTCGCCCATTTCAGTATCGTTTTTCCTTCTCACCCTATTTCTTTCCTCAGCGGTAGCCGCCAATTTAACACGCGTCGGTGCCGGCGGAGAAATCCTGGAAGGCCGGTGGGCGGGTGACACTGGCGTGGCGGTTTTTCGCGGGGTTCCGTTCGCACAACTGCCGCTGGGACTTAAACCCGGGGAAGACCTGGCCAACTTCGGGCTGTGGGACCAGATTGCCGCCTGGCGATGGACACAAGATAATATCCGCGCGTTCGGAGGCGACCCCACCCGAGTGACCCTGTTTGGGGAATCTTCAGGTGCCGAAGATATCAGCTCCCTGATGTTCTCCGCTGAGGCGGCAGGCCTGTTCCAGCGCGCCATCCTGGAAAGCACCCCGGCACACGACCGCAACCCTATGCTGACTCTGGCCACTGAGCGAGACCGCGGTCTGGAATTTGCCGCAGCGCCGGGCCTCAAATACCACGACGCCCTGGCGTCGCTGCGGCGCATGCCCGTAGAACAACTCTTTGCACACTACCAGGAATATTTTGGATCCCACCGACGCCTCCCGGTGGTGGATGGGTAAGTTCTGAAACAAAATCAGTGGTCATACATCGATGCCGGCCAGTTTCCCATCCGCCAGATGCTGATCGGGACCAACGCCAACGAGGCGTACGCCTACATACCTGAAGCACTGAGTAAGGAAGAACTGGTCCAGCAAGTAAGCAGCACTCATTATCTGGATAACCCCGAGACACTGCGCGTGCTGGCTTCTGAGCACAGCCCGCTACGGGCTCTGGATCGGGTACAAACCGCAGATGCCTATCCCCGGAGTGCCTTTTAGCTGAGCACGAGGACGCCGCCGGGGAACAGTGCCTTCCATGAACCCGTATTGACGATGATGTGCTCCTTGGCGTCCAGGTTCTTACCCCATACTGAGAAACGCAGTTACTCGACCCACCAACACATCTGCCAGCATGACCACAAGGCAAACACTGTTGCAAAGCTCTGTGTAAGAAATGTCGATTTTTTTACAATGAGGAGCAGATCCCCCTGTGTCAGCATTGTTGTCGCCCCATTTTTTCACCACTAAAGTGTCAGGGGGGCGGAATGTGAGTAAGGAATGCCGCACTACAGTGAAGAATTCAAAGATCAGGCCGTACGCAAGATGATGCCGCCGAATGCCCTGTCGGTTGCCCAGGTAAGTCGAGAGACGGGCGTCTCGGACGTAACCCTATATAATTGGCGAAATCAATTTCGACATGAAGGGAAAGCCGTGCCTGCCGATCCATCCAACCCCGAGAACTGGAGCGGGGAAAACAAGTTAGCCGTGATCATCGAGACGGCCGCACTCAATGAAGAGGAGTTGGCAGAATATTGCCGCAGCAAGGGATTGTACGTTGAGCAGATAGTGAGCTGGCGGGAAGCAGCGGCAGCCGGTGCTGAGACGCAGCGCCCGCTATCCCGTGCCGAGCGCCACGAACTTCAGCGGGAAAGAAAAAAGAACCGCAAACTGGCCAAAGAACTCCGGCGCAAAGAAAAAGCCCTGGCTGAGACGGCAGCATTATTGGTTCTCCAAAAAAAAGCCCAGGCAATCTGGGGGGACGGAGAGGACGATTGATCATACCCAGAGATCGCCAGATCGCCATTGATTTGATTGATGAGGCTGTCACCGCTGGTGCCAGGTGCGCCAGGGCCTGTGCGGTACTGGAGATCAATGTGCGGACGTTGCAGCGTTGGAAAAAGGCCTTGCAGGAATCAGCCGATCTGGCGGATCGTCGCAAGGCCTCAGCGGCGAATCGCACGCCAGCCAACAAGCTCAGCGTTGAAGAGCGTGAAGCTATTCTACGGGTGTGTAACCAGGCGGAGTACCAAAGCCTACCGCCGTCCCAGATCGTGCCACGGCTGGCGGACAATGATGTGTACATCGCCTCGGAATCGAGCTTTTATCGGGTGTTGCGTGAAGCCGAACAGATGCACCAGCGGGGGCGCAGTAGCCCCCCACGTACCGTGCCCAAGCCCGAGGGCTTCAAGGCCACAGGCCCGAATCAGCTATGGAGCTGGGACATTACCTATTTGGCGTCCAGTATCCGAGGCTCTTTTTATCGGTTGTACCTGGTATTGGATATATTCAGCCGCAAGATTGTTGGCTGGGAGGTTCATGAGAATGAGTCGGCGGATCATGCCAGTGTGTTGATCCGCAGGGCCTGCCTGGCGGAAGGCATTCACTGGGATGGGTTAGTGCTGCACGCTGACAATGGTGGGCCGATGAAAGGCGCAACCATGTTGGCAACGCTACAGAACCTGGGCATTGTGCCGTCCTTCAGCCGACCCTCGGTGAGTGACGACAACCCATACTCAGAGAGCATGTTCCGCACACTCAAGTATACGCCTGCTTATCCGAGCAAACCGTTTGAGAGCATTGAGGCCGCCCGACAATGGGTCTATAGCTTTGTGCAGTGGTACAACGATGAGCATCGCCACAGCGCCATTCGCTATGTGACTCCAAACCAGCGCCATCGCGGCGAAGACAG
>JAPUKZ010000149.1 GCA_027295405.1 Gammaproteobacteria bacterium | reverse complement strand
GCGTGCTGATACAGCTCCCGCACATAATTTGAGATATTCGGGTAACTCTCGATCTGGCGCAGGTTGGTCTTGAAGTGCCCAAAGTACACGGAGTCGAAGCGGATCAGGGTCGTGAACAAACGCCAGTCAGCCTCAGTCATGTGATCCCCCAGCAAATACCTGCCTGCCTCCAGGATTCCCTCCACCGTAGCCAGCGCCTTAAACAACTGATGGAATGCCTTTTCATAGGCCGCCTGGGTGGTGGCAAAGCCCGCCCGATACACCCCGTTGTTGATGTGCTCGTAAACAAGTTCATTAACCTGGTCGATATCTGCAGCCAGGGCCTGCGGGTAGTAATCGGCCTGATCCTCGGTGAAATCCTCAAACGCACTGTTCAACATGCGAATGATGTCCGCCGATTCATTGCTGACAATGGTGTTGGTCTGCGTATCCCACAGCACCGGCACGGTCACCCGGCCGCTATAGCTTGAGTCAGCTTTCGTATAGACCTGCGCCAGGGTGGCGATACCCACTACCGGACTGGCATCGTAACCGGCGGCGACACTCACCTCATCGGAAATCTCCCAGCCCTTGTCCAGCATCTCGGCCTTTACTACCGTCACACCAATCACCTGCTCCAGCTTTTTCAGCTTGCGGAAGATGAGGGTGCGATGTGCCCAGGGGCAGGCCAGGGAAACAAACAGGTGGTAGCGGCCCGCTTCTGCCGGATAGGCATCCGACCCGATCCAGTCCCTGAACTGGGAGTCCTTGCGGACAAACTCGCCGTTATTGGACTCGGTGTCGTACCAGTCGGTGTGCCACTGACCTTCAATTAATAAACCCATGGTGATTCTCCTTTGCTCGCTATAGTGTGGTGTTCGCCTGGCGCAACAGGTGGCTGTTGATGCGGGCGTCAACCGAGGCCGCTCCACCACCCAAAAATATTAACGCCGTGGTCGCCGCCAACAGGGTCAGCGCGTATTCATAGCCGTTATTGCTGACGAACATACCGTTGCCCAGGTGAACAGTCATCGCCATGAGCATGGCGAAGGCCGCGACAATGGCGGCTGGACGCGTCAGCAGGCCCAGCACCAGGGCGACACCGCCAAAGAACTCGGCACTTCCCGCCAGCAGGGCCATCAGGTAACCGGGTTCGAAGCCAATAGAGGCCATCCACTGGCCGGTACCTTCCAGCCCATAGCCGCCGAACCAGCCAAACAGTTTCTGTGCGCCGTGGCTGGCCAGCACCACACCGACGGGAATCCGCAGCGCCAGCGCACCGATACCGGCATCGCTGGACAGGGTTTTATTCAGGATATTTTGTGTATTTGTATTCATGATTTTGCCTCTCGTCACGTTTTGCTTCAATAAATATGAATTAATTGACGCACTGGAGACATTGTATTCATTGGGACGAGAGAAAAAATCAAAATATAATGGATTGATTATTCGATTATTTTGAATATTAAACATGAGCCGACCGGCCCCGGCCCGAAACGCATCCGGGTCGAGGCGCCGGCAGGTTTTAGGCGTCCGAGTAGCCGTTCCCCTTGGCCTCGATGTAATGGGCCTCACCCAGACCCTGCTCCGCTGCCGCGACTTTCACCGCCTCGGCTATCCAGCCCGCATCCAGGATACCAACCAGGTTGCCTTCCTCGTCGTAGTTCACGTTGCTGCCGGTGACCACCATAAAGGTATCGGTGGGCTCGGTGTTGTCCGCCGGCGTGTGGAAGGTGTGGATCGAACCGCCGGGCTCAAACAAGTAGCAGCCTGCGGTTTGCTTCTGGTCGGGATATTCAAGGTAGTGCCAGCAGCCCGAGATTGTCCACAGGTGCACGGTACCCGTGTGAAAGTGCTTGGGCAGGGTCACACCGGGGGCAAAAATCACTCGCAGCACCCAGATACCAACCTCCGCATCGAGGTACAGGGGCTGCACGTCGACGCCCTCCGTGAGGACACCCTTGAGAAAGGGCACGTCGTTGGTATTGATGGTCAGGAGTTGGCCTTGAACGGTAATCGTAGTTGGAAGTGCCATGGTTTTTTCCTCTCGTGGATAAACGGGGTTTAACTTACAGCTTCGGGAAGCAGGGGATATTTAAACTGGGCAAAACCATCGTCTGCCATCACGGTCACCCCATTGATGCAATTCGATTCTTGCGAGGCCAGAAAGGCGAAAATGTCCGCAATCTCTGCTGGCTGCGTAAACTCGCCCCGCATCTGCTCGCGGCGGATGTGATCCCACAGGCCCAGCGCTTCATACTGGCGCAGCATGGGCGTGTCGACACGGCCGGGGGCCACCGCAACCACACGAATATTGAGCGGTGCCAATTCCAAGGCGGCGCACTTGGTCATCATATCTACAGCGGCCTTGCTGGTGTTGTAGCTGAACGTCATCTCCGACGCCATAGTGCCGTAGATAGATGATGTATTGATAATCACCCCGGGCTTGCCCAGGCTCTGGAGCTTTTTTGCCGCGGCGAGAATGCCGTAGTACACGCCGTTCTGGTTGACCTTGCAGACGGGGTCAAAATCTTCCGCGGGATCGTGATCCAGCAACATTTTGGCACTGCCAATGCCTGCGTTGTTTAACATCACATCCAGGGTACCGAACCGTTCCACCGCCTGGTCAATCATCCCGACGACCTGCGCGTAGTCGGTGACATCGACCGCTGCCGCCAGCACCTGGTCCCCGTGGCGGGCCGCCACCTCCTCGGCAGCCTCCCGATTGATATCCGCCGCCAGCACCCGGGCGCCCTCGGCTACAAACTTTGCAACCGTTGCCGCGCCTATTCCACCGGAGGCACCGGTAATTACCGCCACTTTATCGCTGAGTCTCATTTTGGTTTCTCCATTGGGTTAGTTCCTGCAGGGCACCCTCTCGCCAGGGCTCCACAATGACCTTGATGCGCGCATTGGGCTGTATCAGTACATTGAAGACATCCGGCAGGCCATGCTTCGTTTTGCTTTGATTACATTAATATAGTCGCTCCGGCGCCAATCCACAGTTTTTCCGATCTCCTCTTGCCGATTGCGCTCTCTTCGGAGGTTTTTTCCTTCAATATATGTGTACTAATTGATGCGTTATAGGCGCTGTTTTCATTGGCTTGAGAGAGAAAATGGAAATATGATGGACTAATTATTCGACTATTCTGCATATTACATGAGCCGATTGACCCTGGAAGGCCTGGAAGTACTCGATGCCATCGACCGCAAGGGCAGCTTTGCGGCGGCGGCTGCCGCGCTCTACCGGGTACCCTCCAAAATCACCTATACCATCAACAAAATGGAAGACGAGCTGGGCGTGAGCTTGTTTCACAAGGAGGGGCGTCGCTCGGTTCTCACGCCGGCGGGAAGACTGCTACTGGAGCAGGGCCGCGAGTTACTCGATGCCGCCGAGCGGCTGGTTGAAAACACGCGCCAGCTCGACCGGGGCTGGGAATCCAGCCTCAGTATTGCCCTGGATTCCGTGCTTGAATTCGACTACCTCGAACCACACCTGAAGGCACTGTATGAATTGCATCCCGACATTGAAATCAATCTTTACGAGGAAGTTTTAGGGGGATCCTGGGAAGCCATCAAAGAGGGTCGAGTAGACCTGGTGATTGGCGCCAGCAGTGCGGATATGTCCACCCAGGGTTTGGTTGTCGAAGAACTGACCCAGGTGGAATGGGTGTACGCCGTAGCCGCCGATCACCCGCTGAGCCAACACAGCCAACCGCTTTCCCAGCAAGATCTTATTGAGTACCGCGCCGTGGTGGTACGCGATTCATCACGCAACCTGCCCGCGTTAACACTGCGGGTCTTCGATAAACAACCGCTGTTGCGTGTGGCCAGCATACAACAGAAGATCGAAGCACAGCGACTGGGTTACGGGGTCGGCTTCCTACCCCGCTTTCGGGTGGAAAACCTGTTGCAGCGCGGGGAGCTTGTTGCGCTGGCGATGGACGACCCCTACGCTTCGACGCCCTTGAATATGGTGTGGAAGTCCAACAAGAAGGGCAAGGCACTGAAGTGGCTGGTGGAGAGTATGAGGGCACCTTTGGTCGAATGAATCAGCGCCGACGTCCACGAGATCTGCCACTGCGCGACATGCTTCCGCGCCGGCCTGAGCCCTGCCGCTGCTGGAAACGATCCTGGCCCTGGCGCCTGGCAGTGGCATCTCGATTCAACTGGGAGTAATCGCGACTGGACGAACCCTGGCTGCGGGTAGTGCCGCTGCGCTCAGTGCTCCGAGCCTGGGTGTTTTTATCCACCTGGTTCCAACCGCCGCCACTGGAGTCGTATTTCTGCCAGCCCTCATCGGACTTTTTGTACACGTTGCCATCGTGACCGGCATACAGATCACCCTCAGCACTCTGACCCACAGTCGTACGCCCCCGGCCCTCAGATACAGAGGTTAAACTGCCACCGGAAGAAGATTCCAATTGAGTTTTAGTGGTATTGCCTTGACGCTGGGTCGAGGAGCCGATGGTCTCACCGCTGGAGCTTTCAAAGCTGCCTTCGCGAGTTACGCCCGATCCATTATAGTCACGCGTTACTGTGCCACTGCCGCCTTCCGAGCCAGTGATGGTGGTCGAGCCCTGCCCATCCTGGTAGTTACCCGACACCGTCGCGGTGCGGCCATCGCCGGCCTCAATGGTGCCACTGCTAGTGAGATTGCCGTCCTTGTCCCATTCACGGCGCATTTCAGATTCACCACCACGAGAAGTCTCGCGAGAGGTCTCCGACCAACGGTCGTTGTAATCCGTGGTGCGCTCCATCTCTATCGACTCACCACCGCGCTCCAGGGTGCGCTCGGTCTTCATGCGGTCTTTGTCTTCGGAATAGTGACGGCTGGTTTCCGAGCTCACGCCGGTACGCGAGTTGTGCATCTCACCATAGCTGGCCCACTCGTCACCGTCCCAGGCCGTTTCGACATAACCGTAACGACCGGTGTTGGGATTGTAGGCCTCGTTGTAGCTGTAACCGCCGTAGGGACCGTAAGCAACGCTGCGCGATCCATAGGTTCCGGTGTTGGGGTTGTAAAAATTGCCATGGCCAGAACTGGTGTAATAGGGGTAGTACATTGCGCCGACGTACGGCGGGTAGTACCAACCGGTGCCGTACCAGGG
>JAPUKZ010000148.1 GCA_027295405.1 Gammaproteobacteria bacterium | reverse complement strand
GAGGCTTGCATGAAACTGCTCAACGACCCTGGCCGCATCGCTGTCAAGTCCCGAGTACATCGCCTGCGCTGCCTCCCCGCCGGGTGCATCATGTTCGTGCCCTGCTGCATGGCTGTGGCCGCCTGCTGGCGCACTATCCGTTTTTTCATCGGCTGGTGGGTGAGCATGCTCCTGCTCATCAACCTGAGGATGTGCGTGCTCTTGCTCATCTTGATGCGACGAACTGGGCTCACCATCATCACGCGGGCGTGCCGCGCCTTGTTTCGGGTTGGTGTCGTGGTCATGCCCCTCTTCATCATGTTCATTTTTGCTTTCCCCGTTATCGTGTCCGCCGCCACCATGATCGTGATCATGACCTTCGCCGCTCACCTCTGGCAAGGACATCACGCCCAGGCCGTGCCGGTAGACAAGCTCACCGCCCTTAAACCCAGTGACAGTTACCAGCAACAAAGCGAGGACAAAACAACTGCCGGAAACGGACTGCCGCCAGGCAGGTCGAAAACGGAACAACGCCGCGCCAATCAGAAATACCGCCGCCGTCACAAACGCCCAGTTGCGGTGATCTGTCATCGCCACATGGGAAGGGGTGTCATGATCGACGGTGTAATAGGCATATAGCCCGGTCGCGACGGTGGCAATGACCGCCACCGAACTTATTAGAATCAGCCATTTCTGGGCGGCAACAAGCAGCGTCCAACCCGCCTTTTCTCGAGTTAGCCAGAGAATCAATTGCAATACGCCGGCAATGGCCAATAGGGTAACCGTAAAATGGACAAACAACGGATGCCAGTTTGGAACAATTTCAATCATGTCTGTTTCCCTAAGTGAAGGTTTATGAGATTAGAACCAGGCGCGGATTCCCACTACCAGCTGCGTGTCGCTGACCTCGGCACCCTCTTGCCGAGAAAAGTCAGCCGTATTGCCATACTTTTTGGACCAGTTGATGCCAATATAGGGGGCGAATTCGCGCCGGATCTCGTAGCGCAGTCGCAACCCAAGCTCTATATCGGACAAGCCGGAGCCGGTGCCAGTGGCCTCATCATTCTGGCCATGAAAATTGACTTCAATTTCGGGACTCAAGATGAGCCGCTGCGTGAACAACAACTCGTACTCTGCCTCCAGCCGCAACCCGGTACGTCCCGATTCGCCCAGAAACAACGCCGCGTCCACTTCGAACAGATACGGGGCCAGGCCCTGCAACCCCAGCACCGCCCAATTGCGGCTCGGCGATGGCTCGAAATCCTTGCGCAAGCCCACTTGAACGTCCCAGAAAGGGGCAATAGCACGGCTGTACAAAGCCTGGAGCTCGGCCTCTTCGGTGTCACTATCCACATATTCAAGCTCGGTTTTTAGCCACAGTTTATGGAGATCCTGGCCAATCCAGGCCTGTCCCTCCAGGATTATGGGGTCACTGCCATCGGCATCTCTCACTTCAAACTGATCCAGTTTGGTCATGGTGAGCACCGGGTCGTCCTTGGACGCGCCGTGTGCCTGTCCGATACCTGTGAGTAACAACACAGACAGCCACTGGAAAAATGGGAACTTGCCCGCTTTCATTGTCATCGGTGTATTCATATGTCGCCCTCCTCTACTCAACTCACACGCACTTCGCGGAACATGCCCGGCATGTGGTACAGCAAGTGACAGTGGTAGGCCCAGCGCCCATAGGCGTCGGCCGTGACGAGATAGCTGATGGTCGAACCGGGCTGAACCAGGATGGTGTGTTTGCGGGGGATGTAGTGGGGATCCCCTGTTTCCAATTCGCTCCACATGCCGTGTAAATGGATGGGGTGGGTCATCATGGTGTCATTGGTCAGCGTGAAGCGAACGCGTTCACCAAATGTGAGATGAATCGGTTCGGCATCGGCGAATTTAATACCGTTAATCGACCACATATAGCGGCTCATGTTGCCGGTCAGGTGCAGTTCGATTTCCCGGCTCGGTTCACGGCGGTCCGCCGTGGGGTAGTAATTGCAAATATCCCGGTAAGTCAAAACCCGTCGCCCGTAGGCCTGGGCATGATTGCGCAGGCCGATGCCGGGGTCATCCAGGCCACTTTGCGGGCTATCGGCGCGCATATCCACCTGTGGTCCAAACTCCGTCAGGGCGTGGGTAATGTCCTTGCTGCTGCCAAAGCCGGCTTTGCCCAGCGGCATTGCCATGCCCTGGTGACCGCTGTGATCCATGACCTGCATACCACTGTGCTTAGAGTGATCCGTACCGGACATTTTGGACATGTCATGCTGTTCCATCCCCCCGGAACCCATGCCCGTCATGCCATGCATGCTGTGATCCATGCCCATGCCCATGTCGCGGTGACCCAGAGTCGGAGCAGGATCCATAGACGGCACCTCCGCTGTCCAACTGGCGTCGGGGGTCAGCGTGCCACGGGTATAGCCGGTACGATCGATACTCTGGGCAAATATCGTGTAGGCGCTGTCATCACTGGGTTCGACGATCACATCGTAGGTTTCGGCCACACCGATGCGAAACTCATCGATCGTGACCGGGTCGATGTTCTGCCCATCCGCCGCCACCACGGTCATTTTCAGGCCGGGGATGCGCACATCAAAAATGGTCATCGCCGCGCTGTTGATAAAGCGCAGGCGAACCTTCTCCCCACGCTGGAACAATCCCTGCCAGCCGTCCTCAGGCGTGACCCCGTTCATTAAAAAGGTATAGGTATAGCCGGTAACATCGGAGATATCGGTGTCACTCATGCGCATCTGATTCCACATGCTCCGCTCTTGCCAGGTTTGCGAAACCCCCTTCTCCTTGACATCGCGCCACAGATCCGACGCCGTGCGCTCGCGAAAATTGTAGTAGTGGCTCAATTTTTTCAGCTTGGCATAGATATCCTCGGGTGCTTCATCCGACCAGTCAGACAGGACCACGACGTGATCGCGGTCATAACTCACCGGGTCAGGCTCTTTGGGGGCGATGACAATGGCCCCATACATACCTGTTTGCTCCTGGAATCCTGAATGGCTGTGATACCAGAAGGTGCCACTTTGGTTGACTTCAAACTGGTACTCAAAGGTCTCGCCAGGCTTGATGCCGTCAAAACTCAGGCCGGGCACGCCATCCATATTGGTCGGTAAAATCATGCCATGCCAATGGATGGAGCTGTCGTGGGCCAGGTTATTAGTCACACGCAGGCTTACCTGCTCGCCCTCACGCCAGCGTAGTACCGGTGCTGGAACAGACCCGTTAACAGCCGTGGCTATGCGTTCTTTACCCGTAAAATTGACCGCTTGGTAGCCTATATTGAGATTGAAATGTTTGCCCCGTAGAGTCGGGGGACCACCGCGTGGGGGGGACGAGCCCAGCGCAAGGCGGGAACCAAGCCCGAGGCCCATGACTGTGCCGCCAGCTGCCAGGCCGGCGACAAAACGGCGGCGTGACAATGGCAACGTCTGGTACGTCGCCAAAACTGGTCGATTGTCTTTCATCATCTTTCTAAACCCTCGAGAAATCATCAACGGGGAGTCGTCCTGGTTTTTCGGAAGTGTACTGCTAAAAAGGAGGGGGTGTGGGCAACAACTGCGCGTGCGTATCACGCAGACGTACTAACCCCGTGTCAGGGGCTTATCGGGGGCCGAAATACGGAGTGTGCAGGTGTTTGCGGGAAGGCCAACCCGTAATGGTCGGCAGGATGAATGGCTGAAACCACTGATACCTGGCTCGAGTTACCGCATAACATCGACTGGCAGCCGCCAAAGCAGCACTGACAGTCGAAATTACAACATGAAGCGGCTGGCGAGGCGCTGCTGTCATCGTCATGGCATGACGCCGGGGTCTGTACGGCGGCAGTTGAATCGGGTTGAACGGGGTCCATCAGCGCCGGCGCAGTGATCGCCGCCGCCTGTTGGCAGAACAACCAGAGAATCATCAATAGCGCTGTCTTTCGCACATTCATGCCGAATATCCTAACACCAATTCTGCCACACTAATCACTTCGACCGGGATCAGTTTCTGGACAAAAGATCGAGTGCAAGACGGTGATGATTCTTATCGCCTCATCGCCAGACAGGCGGTAATAGATGGATTGCGACTCTCGCCGGGTCTTGACCAACCCCGCCTCGCGCAATGACGCCAGATGCTGGGACAGGGATGATTGGCTAAGAGGCGTTAATTCATTGAGTTGACCCACCGAGAGCTCGCCATCGATCAACATGCAGAGCACCAGCAAGCGATGCTCGTTAGCCATCTTCTTTAATAATTTGGCAGCATCTTTGGCGTGTTCTGACATGTCCGCCATGTCTGCAGGCGCCGTGTTCTGCAATTTAGCCATCAGCGTTCCCTCGCCGTCTGCGCATGATAGTGACCCGTTCGATTTTGTCGATCACTATATTATGTATATCTAATTTAGTGTTTTATATATTATATTAATATAATATTACGCACAACAGGCGTCGCCTGCTTGCATAGGCGGACACGGCACATCGCCATAGGAACAATACACGCAGCAGTCTCCCGCCAATGGCTTCAATACCGCTGCGCAGCCTTGACAGTCGTAGAAAAACTGGCAGGCGTCGGTCGGCATCTGCTCCGCTTCAGTGTGCCCACAGTGCGGACAGGTAATGTGGGACACCAGTGTTACCGAATCAGTCATTGACTGACTTCGGCGGGAAATCCCGCATTGGTCACCGCCTCGGCCAGCATATCCTCGGTGAGGTGTTGATCATCGAATCTGACCCTGACCGTCTTCTCCCCCAGGGACACCCGTACATTTTCCACCCCGTCAAGGTCATAGAGCGCAGCCCTCACTACCACCGGGCATGTGACGCAGTCCATATGCTCCACTTTCAGTGTGGCCTCTCCGGGTGCCGCCAGTACCAATGCGCTCGGAAATAGAATAAGTGTTGCTTTGAGGAGAACGTTTATCAGTTTTTTCATGGTATTAAACTCCGTAGTATTGAGTCACAAGGTAGGGAAACACGGCGGCAATCGTCACCGTGACCACCGCCAACCAAAATGAGGCTTTCACCAGTTTGTCTGGGAGGGGTTTTGCGCAGGCCTCGCCTTCATCGCAGGGCTCTACCCGGCGCCGGTAGATGAAAGAGTATCCCGCTAACAACAACAGCACAGAAAAGCCGATAAAAGCCTCATGGTAGGCCGCCAATGCCGTGAGATTGGCAATCCAGGCGCCGGAAATGCCCAGCCAAAGCAGGACCAATGGCACCACGCAACAGGCCGAGGCGGCCACCGCCCCCATCAATCCGCCACTTACAGCGAGCCATGTTCGATATTGATTTTGTACCATCATTCAGCACCTGCCTTTACTGTCGAGGATGTCGATAACATTTCATTGAGCACCGTAGAAAACTCGGCGGCGTCCAGCCGGTGTTCGGGAAGCACGCCTTTGAGCTGGTGCCACCAGCGCGCTGGGCTAGGTGGGTCTTTCGCCTCCCAGCGGGCACCTGCCGGATAAATCATCCACACATCCCAGGCGTAGGTCGGTAGCGAAAGTGAACGCTGAAAGCGAATGCCGCTGGTGCCCATTTCATCCCAGTACTGCCTGGCGCGCGGGTCGCTGAACAGGCCGAAAGTGGTTCCCACATCCTCTTCCCTCGCCTCGAGTGCCGGCACGTGTACCACAAAAATCGAAAGCTGGGAGTGCTCCGGTACCCGGGCTAGCACGTCCTCCTTCATCGCCACCAGGCCCTCGCGACATACCGGGCACGTGGGTCCGACAATGAACACCAGCCTGACCTTGTCGGCGTCTTGATTGAAGTCGGAAACTAGCGCGCTGAGATTTCGGTCCAGCACAGCTGTCTCGCCGGCAAGCAAGTTAGCCGTGCCGACGCACAGCATAAGAACCAGCACTGTATTCAATACTCGGCGGATCTGCACATCAAGCTCCAGATTTATTGACACTTGCAGTCTAATATCTATAGTAGCTATAGCTTCAAGGAAAAGTTTCCATACGATGAGTATTACCAACTACGGCATAGGCAAGGTTTCCAGGCACACGGGCTGCAAGGTGGAGACCATTCGCTACTACGAAAGCATTGGTTTGTTGGACGATCCCGGCAGAACCGCGGGAGGGCACCGCAGCTATAGCGCCCAGCACATCGCGCAGCTGAACTTTATTCGACGCGGCCGCGAGCTGGGGTTTTCGCTGCAGGAGGTCAGTGAATTGCTGGGCCTGGCCGGTCAGGACGGCAAGACCTGCGCACAGGTACGAGATGTAACCGCGGCTCACCTTGCCGACGTGCGCGGGAAGATTCGCGACCTGTCACAGATGGCGGCGGCGTTGGAAGACATGGTGGCTCAGTGCGACCAGAACGCCTCGCCCAGTTGCCCCATCATCGAGTCACTGTCGCCCACGCAAGAAGCGCTTGACCTTCCACCGAAGGGATAGCGTACCTGAGTGGTCATTACACACTTACAGAAGTAGGTCAGCAATTTGGTGTTAGCTATGCCACGGTCTTAATCTACCGGCTCCCACGCCCAGACGCCGCCTTTGACCTCAAAACCCAGACGCCCCAAAAACGCCGATTCAATAAAAGACATATTTTGTGCCACGATAGTTTTGCCATCCGACGCCATGGTTACGTTAGCGGCATCACCGGATTCGTAACGAGCAACTTCCTCTCCGGTTTCAATGTCCAGGGCCACAATAAACGGCTGCTGTCGACCAATATGATAAAAGGGAATCCAAACCACATTTTCGAAAGCCAGGTGAACTGATACACCAATGGGAAACCAGGCCAATCTGGTTTCCCAGATTTGTTCCAGACTCACAACACCATCGGCATCCGTATTCAGATCATAGCCGGCATAGCCGGTCTGGCCCGCAGGGATAATCAAGCGGTTATTGTCGGTGATAATGACCGAGGATGTCAGGTCGTGGCCGAGCGGGTGCTTTTCGAAGTGCTCGCAGGAACCGCCGTCCGCTTCGCGTAGGCAACGCTCGATATTCACTGTCACCAGGTTTTGCTCATTGTCACCGATAAGGGCCAGGCGGTTGTCCTTGCTGATCGTCGGCGAGGTGGCGATGCCGCCTTCCACGTCCAGTTCAACATAGAATGCCACTTCGGGTGTCCCTTTGGCGAAGCTAACCGCCCACAGCGCGCCCTTATTGCCTTTGTTTGGATAGGGTGCGCCGCTGGAAATAAACAGTAGCTGATGCTTTTCAGCGACTGCAATATTGTTGTCGTTTTCGTAATCGCTTTCACCAAAAGCAAAGTCCCACAGCATCTGCGCTGCCGATGGGCTCATCAGATTTTCCATGAAACCCTCGGGCCGAGAATCGGGCAACAGCGACCTCGTGGTTTTATGCGGGTTGCGTTTCTCGGCCGGCAGATCAAACGGCTCGCGCGTTAACTGGCCGGACTGGCTGTCCAGAAACAGTATCCAGCCATCGCCCATCGTTGCAGTTGCCAACTCCCCGTTGGCAAGCAGGATCAACCCGAAGGGTGCATTCGACAAACCCTTGCGCGACTTCAAGGTCGCTGGAGTCTTGTTCACCCAGCGCAATTGCCCGTCACTGGTAAATGACACAATCTTTTCACTATCGTTGATGTAGAGATTGCCGTCGCTATCGATCGTGGGATTTGTGAGCGACGCATACTCATCCAGCACACATTCGCCGTTGATTCGATCCTCCCACAAGACCCTACCATCCACTTCACTCAAGGTGATGAGATTGCACTTGTCGGTGGTTTTGTCCCAACCCAGAGCGCAGTAGAGTTGCCCCCTGTCGGTGGTGCAACCCTGCACAATTGATGAGTCCTCCAGAGCTTTCCATTTCAATTTCAATTCGGTCGGCGAAGTGAAAGATACGGCATCTGAGTTGCGTGGGTTCGCGTGCTGGGCCGGGTAAGGCGTGGCTGCCAACCTTGAAAACTCCCGATCAGGTTTATCGGTATCAGCTGTCGCGCCAAGGGCGCTCACCGACAATAGAACAAAAACAAGACGCGCCAACATGTGACTCCCTCCGAAGCATCGTAATTTACAACATTAATATGACTACATTAATTGCAATTAACGATCTGAAAGCCGACCCATGCTCGGGTATACTCCGCTGATTGCCAAAGCCCAGTGTACTATCATGAGCGAAAGCACCCACAAAGTCGGCTTCGTTGCACTCGATTGCCCTAAAATACAGAACTGTTGAGGACAAAAACTCTCAGTCTGCAATTGCCGTCTTTACCCGCTTCATCGCTACAGGTCCTCCGGCAGAATGATGCCCAATTGCCGGCGTTGGGTGCGCCATAGTTCTATCAACTCAGCCAGCTTTGCCGGTTTCTCCCCGGCGAGATTGGTGGCTTCACCCGGGTCCAGCGCCAGGTTGAATAATTCAAAAGCCGATTAGTCGAAAGGCGGTTCCAGGTTTGATATTTTCCAATCGCCCTGCCGCAGGTACGCGCGACCGTC
>JAPUKZ010000147.1 GCA_027295405.1 Gammaproteobacteria bacterium | reverse complement strand
CGGAAACCAGGAGATTCCGCACCGTTTCAGCTGGAACGGACAGCCCTGAGCTGCTGACAAACTCTGAGCTGCTGACAAACAATGTCAGAGCCATGATCGAAGACGACAGCGGCTATATCTGGATTGGTTATCTGGAAGGTTTCATCAGCGTATTTGATCCGTTCGAGGGGTCGATGCGGCACCTGGAACCGCTAAATCGCGAAGCCGGCACAAATGGGCTAATAACCAGCTTTGCCACGGATGGCGCCGAGCATATGTGGATCGGCACCAGCAAGGGCGGGCTTATCAGCTACAACCGCTATATCGGGCGGTTTACCCGATATCGCGTGGAGGCGAACGAGGCGGATTCACTCAGCTCAGACAACATCACGGCGCTGGTGAAGGATGACAAGGAAGGACTCTGGATCGGCACGGAGTCGAATGGACTGGTTCTTATGAACAGAACCACCAGGGTGATGAGACGCCTACAACATCGGCCCAACCAGATTTCTTCACTCAGCAACAATTCGATCAGAACAATATACAGGGACAAGGACGACAGAATCTGGATTGGAACCGACGGGGGGTTGAATCTGTACGTTGCTGGCGAGCGCTTCATCCACTTTACCGACATCAATTCAAATCTGGCCAATGATCTGGTCCTCAACATAATGCAGGATAAGCAGGGGAACTACTGGATAGGCACCCACTACGGTCTATACACTGGATTCCAGTCGAAATTCGATATTTTCGATTCCAAACGCGGTCTACCCGCTGAATCCATTACTTCATTTGCAGAATCCAGCAATGGCAATCTCTGGATCGGCAGTTTCGACGGGCTGTTTGTACTCAAAGCAACAACTGCTGAATTTTTGCAAGCTGCGACAATGATCCCGGGGTATCAGACAAAGGACAGCCGGGTGATGGCACTTAGCTATCATGCGAATGATTTGTGGGTAGGTTACCGCGCAAACGGAGCCGAGAAGATCCAAAATATTGAAGGCCCCGGCACGCCTTCTATCCTGAGCTATGAATACGGATCGGGCCTGAGCAGCAATGCAGTGACACATATCATGTCAGATACACACCACAACACATGGATATCTACATTTGGTGGTGGTCTAAATCTCCTGACTAAAGATTTTAAATCGCCAATAGTATTTCGGAGTCAAAAGAAGAGTACGAATTCGCTTAGCTCTGACTTTATCTTTCAAGTGACGGAAACGAAGGACGGGAAGCTACTCATAGCAACGACAAGTGGACTTAATATCTATTCCAGATCAACCAATACACTTTCTGCGCCGAGCAGCGATTATGGAGGCAGCGTAGACCTTGAAACTACTACCGTGCAATCGATACATGAATCCCGGAGTGGTGACGTCTGGTTGGGACTGCACTATCAAGGACTCGCATTGTGGAAGTCTACAGACAGGGGGCAACTGCGCACCAAATTTCACAGAGTGAAGACAACCCCACGCCTCCCCAGTTCCACCGTTTACGCTATAGAGGAAGATAGCGGCGGACACCTGTGGCTATCGACCACCAACGGGCTGGTAAGACTGAATCCCGCCACCCGGCAAATCATCACCTTCGACTACAGCGACGGCCTTCAAGACAACGAGTTCAACTTTGGCGCCTCATTCAAGGATAGCCAGGGTCGGCTCTATTTTGGCGGCAACAAAGGCTACAACCGCTTCCGGCCAGAGGAGGTTATCCAGGAATCTGAACCGCCACCTATGGTAATGACTAACATATATATCGCCGGTGAACCGATCGGATTCGACCCGGCCTACCAGAATCTCAGCACCCTGCACCTCAATCACGAAGACTATTTCGTCAATTTTGAATTCAGCGCGCTAGACTATACAGACCCGCAAAAAAACCGCTATCAGTACCGACTAGAGAATTTTGATTCACAGTGGATGGATATCGGGGCCCGCCACAATGTGAGCTTCACTAGTCTGCCGTCTGGCATCTATCAGTTGCAAATAAAAGGTGCGAATTCCGATGGCGTCTGGAATCACGAAGGGCTGAACCTGACTATGATGGTCTACCCACCGCCCTGGCTGAACTGGTGGGCGTTTACCTGCTACGGCGCCATTGTACTGTGGCTGCTCTGGTTTTTCAGAAGGTATTACGACAATTACCTTCTCAGGGAGCGCGCTACCGAAGCCGCGGCTTCTATGCATATCACTGCCGAGCGCGCTATGGATGACCTTCAGGACCAACTTGAGATGGAACAGGTTCTGGTGCGCAACGTGCATGCCCATACGGAAAATACCCTGGGGGTCATCGCGGGTCTGCTCAGCAGGCAGGCAGAGGCGATTGGGGACGAATTTATCCTGGAGTTATTCGCCGACAACCAGGTCCGCTTTAACTGCCTGCAACAGGTAGAGAAGAACCTGTACTACATGGCAGATCGGCTGGAAGTGAACTTTCGCGGCTTTGTCGAGGACCTGATCGCGGCTCGATTCAACCGACAACCACTTGCCAATGTAGACATCGCCGTTGTCAACGAAGCCAATGAAATCGGTATTCCCGCAGAGATTGCACTGCCGGCAGCCATGATCACCAACGAGCTGTTTTGCAATAGTATCAAGCACGCCTTCGACGCGGTGAAAGGAGTCCACTATATCCGCATCGCCATGGGAGAAAACATTCAGTTGTCCGGCTGGACCCTGGAGGTGAGTGACAGCGGTTCAGGCTTGCCCGAGAGTATAGACCCACACAACCCCACGACGCTGGGAATGGAACTCGTTCAGCACTTTACCCGAATATTGAACGCTGAACTCACGGTCACCCGTCGCCAGGGTACCCACTTCAGCGTGGCTATCCCCAAGCCGCCACGCGGGGGTTAATCGTCTCCGTAGGACATCGAGATGTTTCTGCCGTTGCGCTTGGCCAGGTAGAGCGCCTTGTCAGCACGCTCGATCAGCTGCCGATACTTTTTGACCTCAGTATCGGCCTCCGCCACCCCAAGACTGATGGTGCAGCGTATCTCATAGGGCTTTACCATCAGTGTCTGCACGGAAATTCTCAACCTTTCCGCCAACTGCATGGCGCCTTTGATATCCGTATCCGGTAACAACAGGCCAAATTCTTCTCCACCGTAGCGGCCCACAACATCCGCTTCACGCACGCTTTCCGACAACAGCTCGGAGAGATCACGAATCACCTGATCACCGGCAACGTGACCGTATTTGTCGTTCACCTCCTTGAAGTGATCGATATCAATCATGATCAATGACATCGGCGAACCGCTGCGCCGGTGCCGCTCATATTCGGTATAGACGCTGGCCTCCCAGAACTCGCGGTTGTTCAACTTCGACAAGCCATCGGTGCGGCTGACTTCTTCCAGTTCCACGTGTTGTGTGGCCAGCCGTCGAGACAGGCCAAAATTAATCACACCCACTGACAGGGGAAACACAACCATCAGCGGCGCCACAGCAATCAAGGTTAGTATCGTTGGCTCGATCTGAATTGCGTAGCCGGGCCAAATGGCAGTGACCCACATCCAGCCCAACAGCACGCTCACCACCGAGACCAGCAACCCCTTGAGGAAGAGTCGCCAACCACCCACCACCATATTGTCCAGGCTCACCATGCTCAGCAACACCAGGGAGACCAGCAAGTTGAAAGAAAGTACCGGCACCCACAACCCGGCGAACACCGAGTCTGTCATCAGATTGCGGTATTCCGCCCGGGTGGGGTGAGAACCGTGAGCGGCCAGAAAATAGGCGAGATGGGCCCATAAAAAGCCATTGAACACGGCGAGAACCCAGAATGGCCAGGGTGCCTGCTGCTGATACAAAACCACCGCCGCAGCAGGAAACGCCAGCGCCATGCCGAATACACGGGGCGGATAGTTCCGCTTCACAAAATTCAGGGCAGAGTCGGTATCAAAATTCAGCGCAGAGTCGGTTTCACGGGCCATGGAGAACATGCTACTGTATTTGCAGATGTTTACAAAGATCACTTTCCAATCCGTCTTTACTCCAATCTTCACTCCAGAACGGGAACGCACAGGGAAAACCGGAGTCAAAGCCATCACCAAAGAACTAGTATTCAAGGCGCGTTTTCCGGTGCATATCGCAACTACTGCAGCACAACTCCTGGCGGTTTTTTTTATCCTCGCTCTAGCGCCCGGTGTTCAAGCGGGCCCAATATCCAGTGGCCAGCTTGCCCCTGCGGTCGACCTTCCCAACTTGCCAGTCGATGGCGGTCATACCAGCCTCGCTTCCTTGCAGGGCAAGGTCGTCTATCTCGATTTCTGGGCTTCCTGGTGCGGGCCCTGTCGAGTATCCCTGCCACGCCTGAACACCCTTCGCAAGGAGCTGGGTGAGCAGGGTTTCGAGGTACTCGCTATCAATGTGGATGAATTTGAGGAAGACGCTCTTCAGTTCCTGCAGGAATTCCCCGTCGATTACCCGGTAGTCTGGGATAACGCCGGGCATAGCCCGCAGACTTTCGGCATTCTCGGCATGCCGACTGCTTTCATCATTGATCGCAAGGGTGTGGTGCGTGAGATTCACCAGGGCTTTCGCAAGAGTGACACCGCAAAGATCCGGGCCAGGGTGGTCGAGCTGCTGGAGGAAAAATGAAGGTCCTCCTCGCTACTGCGCTGCTACTGACGCTGTACGGGTGCGAAACCGTGCAACCCTGGGAACGCGGCACACTCGCAAAAAATGAGATGCAATGGCAGCCGGATGTTATGGAAGGCAGCCTGCAGGAGCATATCCAGTTAAGCAAGGAAGCCTCATCCGGCGGCAGCGGTGCCGCCGGTGGCGGCTGCGGTTGTAACTGAACGGCGTGGCAAACGGCGATAAAAGTCCAACCCTGGTCGCGCTCACCTCCAGCGCGCTGCTGCTACCTGCCTACAATGGCGCCATGGCTGATGCACCGCCGAATCAAACCACGGTCGGGGTTCGATTCAGCAACTACGAAGAAGATGACATCCTGGCAAGTAAAACTGTGGGTGGCAGCAGCGAGCGTTACCAGATTGATGTTGCCCAGTTTCATTTACTGGCCCCCATCGGTGATGACTGGTCGCTGGCACTGGACATCCAGCGCGAAGATATGAGTGGCGCCTCACCCTGGTTTATAGGTCCCAGCCTGGACGGCAGCCCCCAGGTCTTCATGAGCGCCGCCAGTATCGAAGACACGCGTACCGATATCAGTGTCACCACCCGCTACTACTACGATCGCGGCACAGTGGCCGGCAACTATCGCTATTCAGAGGAAGACGACTACAAATCCCACGGCCTGGGACTGGACAGCTCCTTCAACAGCAGTGACGGCATGACCACTTACAGTGCTGCAATCAGTGCCTCCAATGATGATATCGAACCCACCCAGGGCACCACACCCACCAATACCCTGAAGGATGAGAAGGATATTCGCTCCGCCTGGGTCGGGGTCAGCCGAATTGTCAGCAAACGCGCGATTGTCCGCTTTGGACTCAGCTACACCTATCGGGATGGTTTTTTGACCGATCCCTACAAACTCAACGACCGACGCCCTGACGAGCGCAAGGAATGGGCTTTCAGCGGCGGCTACCGGCACTTTTTTGTCAGCCCCAATGCGGCCCTGCACGCCGATTACCGCTACTTCGACGACGACTGGGGTATCAAGTCGCATACCGTCAATCTGGCCTGGCACCAGAAACTCGGCGCCCACAGTCAGCTGATCCCGTATTTGCGCTATTACAGCCAGAGTGAGGCCGACTTTTTCGCCAACCTGGTGGATTTCAGCCAGCCTCACTACGCCGACGACTATCGCCTGTCGGCTTTTGGCGCGTTTACCACCGGTCTCAGGGCAGTCACCTCGCTAGACAATTGGCAGTTCACCGTGTCTGGAGAGCGCTATACCACCAGCGGCAGCTGGGGGCTTTACAGCGGCGAAGAGTCTCCGGCGCTGATCAAGTACTGGCGCTTCACCATCGGTCTGGATTACAACTTCGACTAGCTCCTATGCAACGTTTCGAGCATCGATTCAGCGCTATGGGAGGACCCTGCCGATTCTTACTGGATCATGCCGATGAGGGGCATTCACTGGCAGCGATCGCGGCGGCTGAGTCGGAAGTCAGGCGGTTGGAACAAAAATACAGCCGTTACCTGGACGACTCCATCACCAGCCAAATCAACCGGGCTGCCGGCACCAGTGACATCGTTGCCATCGATTCTGAAACTGCCGGCTTGCTGTCGTACGCAGATACCCTGTGGCAGCAAAGTGCAGGCTTGTTTGATCTTACGGCCGGTGTCCTGCGACAAGCCTGGAACTTCAAGTCGGGGAAGCTGCCCAGCCAGGCACAGCTAGACGAGTTGCTACCCTTGATCGCCTGGGAGCAGGTGCGCTGGGACCGGGATTCAATCTGCCTGCCGGTGACCGGCATGGAAATCGATTTCGGCGGTTGCGTAAAGGAGTACGCCAGCGACAGTGCCGCCGCAATTCTCAGGTCGCATGCTATTGAGCACGGCTTGGTCAACCTGGCCGGCGATATCGCCGTGATTGGCAAACAGGCTGACGGACAAGCCTGGCAAATCAGTATTCGACACCCGCGTCATGACAGTCATGCCATCGCCCTGGTATCGCTGCCCGCGGGAGGCTTGGCCAGCAGCGGTGACTACGAACGCTGCATTGAAATTGATGGCCAGCGCTATAGCCACATTCTCAATCCGGAAACGGGTTGGCCCGTGGACGGCCTGGCAGCTGTCAGCGTCATTGCGGATCAGTGTCTGGTGGCGGGCAGTACGGCAACTATCGGCATGCTCAAACCCCGCGACCAGGCGCTGAGCTGGCTTGAGGAACTGGGGCTGGCGTGGCTCGCCATTGATGCCGATCTGCAATGCCACGGGACCATCAAGCTACACTGAAGGCTCCAGACCCACTGAAGCGCCATCAACTTCCGTTAAAGGAAGGCGTGCGCCGCGCGCGCTGGGCGGCAAAACCCTCTTGCAGGTCCTCTGATTCACTACAGATTTGCGCCAGCGACTGCGCCAGCTCGAGGTCAATACCTCCGGCGGCCGCCTGCTGCAGGATCTGCTTCATGGCCTGCACCGCCAATGGCGCCAGCGCGGCAAGAGACGTAGCCAGTTCATCTGTCCGCGTTAGCAACGCTTCCCGCGCGACCAGATGGTCAAGAAAACCTATCTGCAGCATGGCTTCGGCATCGAATTCTTCCGCCGCCACCAAAATGCGATTGGCCAGGTTAATCCCCAACCGCTCCACAAAGCGCTTGATGCCGCCCGGCGGGTAACACAGACCGATTTGTGCCGCCGGCACCCGCATGCGAGTACCCTGAACCCCAATCCGGAAATCGCAACTCAGGGCCAGTTCCACGCCGCCCCCGAACACGTCGCCGTTGAGAGCGCAGAGGGTCGGTATCTTCAACTGCGCCAATTTATCGGTGGTGGCCTGGAACAAATCGCCGCTGATCCTGCCTGCGCCCAACTGGTTCAGGGCGGCGCCCGCACAAAAGGTCTTGTCGCCAGCACCCGTAATTACCAGGACCCTCAGTTCGCTATCTGCAGCAACCTGCTCGATGCACGCCTGCACCGCGGCCAACTCCTGTGCGCCCAGTGAATTGTGCTTTTCGGGGTTGTTCAGCACAATCCGCGCCACCTGCCCACTTATTTCAAACATTATCGTGTCAGTCATGGGCGCTCATTCTATACTCATCGCCAGCAGAAGGAGACTGTGAATGGTCAAGCGTTGTGCCTGGTGTGGCGATGATGAGCTCTACATGCAATACCACGATGAGGAGTGGGGCGTACCCTGCCACGATGATGACACCCTGTTTGAATTCCTGCTGCTGGAGGGGGCCCAGGCCGGCCTGGCCTGGATTACCGTATTGCGCAAGCGGGAGGGCTATCGCGCCTTGTTTGACGGATGTGATGCCAGCAAGATCGCACGCTACAGCGACAAGAAACTCGACCGCCTGCTACAGGACCCGCGCATCATCCGCAATCGCCTCAAGGTGTACAGCGCCCGCCAAAACGCACGCGCCTTCCTGCAAATACAAAAACAATGGGGCAGCTTCAGCGATTACATCTGGCACTTCGTGGATGGCAAACCCATACAGAATAGCTTTCGCGCCCTCAAGGACCTGCCCGCCTCCACTCCGCTATCCGATGCCATCAGCAAGGATCTTAAAAAGCAGGGCTTCAACTTTGTCGGTTCCACCATTATGTACGCCTATATGCAAGCCACAGGAATGGTGAATGACCACAGCACGGACTGCTTCCGTTATCGGCCGTGTAAAAAGCTGGCCCGCTGAGGTCGAAGCGCGTTATGATTGCGCTTTCAAAAAACATACTGGAAAGTAGAATCCTAGAACATCTGGTATTGCGGCGAGCACAATGGCAGCATACAAAAATCAACCGACAAAATCCGGCACTTCCCCGTTTAACCGTACGGTGCAACACAATGCCAAGCGGGCGGCGATTCTGTCGCAGGCGGCCAAGCTGTTTAATGGCCGGGGCTCCCGCTCCACCACCCTGCTCGATATTGCCCAGAGCCTGGGCCTGACCAAAACCAGTCTCTACTACTACGTAAAAACCAAGGAAGAACTGATCTACCAGTGCTATGTGGCGGCGCTGGAGCACCTGATGGTGAGCCTGGACGCAATCGAAGAGCGTCACGCCAGTGGCCTGGACCGCATTCAGGCGGTACTGCGGGCACATTTTGACGATTGGCGGGAAGCCCAGGAGGGCCGCCGCAGTCACACGGCTGCCTTGCTGGAGATCGCCTCCCTCAAGGACCAGCACCGGGAAGATGTGGAACAGCGCTATATCCTCATGTTCAAGCGCCTGCGCCAGTACCTTCGCGACGGTATTGCCGAGGGCAGTGTTCGCCGCTGCGAAAGCAGCGCCACCACCCTCGGTCTTATTGGCAGCATGCAGTGGTCCTTCAACTGGCTGCGAACGGTACCCATTGACCAGATAGACCAGATCAGCGACGCCGCCTGCGATTTGTTCGCGAACGGCTTGAGTGCCAGTGGTAACTACAGGTTCAAAGCGCTCTCCTTTGGCTCGATCAATTCGGACACGTCCCGCGGCTTTGACCGGGAAGAGCAGAATCGACTCAAACAGGACGCCTTCTTCAAGACCGGCACCTGGTTCTTCAACAAGAAGGGCTTCGCCGGCACCTCTCTGGATGAGATTGCCGAGACACTCAACGTCACCAAGGGCGCGTTTTATTACCACATCAAGAGCAAGGAGGATCTGCTCTACAGCTGCTACACCCGATCACTGGATATTTCGCGACAGTTTTACGAGGATGCCAGCAGCCTGCCCAACGGCATTGAAAAGCTGGACTACGTCTGCCGCGGGTCCTTCCACGTACAGAATTCAGACGACGGCCCCATGATCCGCTACAACTCCATCACCGCCCTGCCGATACCCCGGCGCAAGGATATCCTCACCATCACCGAGCAGGGAAACGACCGGTTCGGCCAATTTATGCGTGACGGGATTGAAGATGGCAGCGTACGCCCGATCAATGTGGAAGTGGCGCAGCAAATGATCACCGGCGCCATGAATGCCAGCATGGACCTGCCCCTGTGGCGCAAAATGGATGACCCGGAGCAGGCCGCTATTGATTTTTACGCTGGCTTCTTCAACGGTCTCAAACCGCGCTAGCACCACTTTCCACGGAGTACCCCTTGGCTACCGATCTCGACAAGCTGCTGCGTAACCTGCAGATCGAACAAATCGACAAGTACCTGTTTATTGGCCGTAGCCCCCGCTTGCCGGCCCGGGTATTTGGCGGCCAGGTTCTGGCACAGGCTCTCAATGCGGCAATTCGCACGGTAGATGCCGAGCGCAGCGCCCATTCCATGCACGCCTACTTCCTGCGTCCCGGAAACCCCAAAAAACAGATTGTTTACGAAGTGGACCCGATTCGTGACGGTCGCGGCTTCACCACCCGGCGGGTGGTGGCCAAACAGAACGGGCGCGCCATTTTCAATACTTCCGTCTCCTTCCAGTTGCCGGAAAACGGACCCGAGCACCAGATGTCCATCGACATGCCCGCGGCGCCCGAAAGCCTGGAGAGCGACCTGGACTTCTGGAAGCGCATGGCGGTTGAGTACCCGGATCGATTCGAAGTTCCGCGCTTCTGGGCGATAGACCGGCGGCCAGTGCAGCGACCCGACTACCTGAATCCCGAAACAGACGTTGGCGAGCCCCAAACCGCCTGCTGGTTGAAAGCCGAAGGCGCGCTGGGCGATGACAGTATCCAGCACCAGACCCTGCTGGCCTACATGTCAGACATGACCCTGCTGGGGGCCGCCCTGCGCCCTCACGCCGTGAATACCCGGAGTGGTAATCTCATGTTCGCCAGCCTGGATCACGCGCTGTGGCTGCACCGGCCATTTCGCGTCGATGAGTGGTTGCTGTACGCCCACGACAGCCCCAGCGCGGCGGCATCCCGCGGCTTCACACGCGGCAGTTTTTACAGTCGTGAAGGGGTATTGGTAGCTTCGGTGGCGCAGGAAGCCCTGATCAGGGCCAAGTAGGCTAGTTCACCAGGGTCTGATGCTGCCGCCCCACCTCCGCCAACTTGAGCGCACGACCCTCCAGCTCCAGGCAGGTGATGGAGCCATTATCCGGCACACAACACACTGTTTCAACGGCCGACCTGAGGCGGCTGACCACGGCGTTGATGACCATGAAGCGGGTGAAGACCACGGTGGGACTTTCCAGCTCGAACAGGGCGCTCCATATGGTGTCGCGCCAGGCCAGGATCTCCGGATTCTGTTCAGCCCAGTCCTGCTGCATAAACGTCGACAGCCACTCCCGGCGATCTACAATTCCCACCGGGGAGGGTAATTCCCGAAAAGCGGGATCCACCTCAATATCGGCACCCAGGCGCTCGGCCAGCG
>JAPUKZ010000146.1 GCA_027295405.1 Gammaproteobacteria bacterium | reverse complement strand
GCTGACGACAAGCAGGATGCGTTAAGCCGTTGGCAGCACGCCGCTGACTACTTTGACCAGGAAACCGACAACCTGGAGCACGGCCTGCAACAGGGGTACTCGGCACCCAAACGTGTGGTACAGCGGGTAATCACCCAACTGAAGGCGATCACCAGGGCGCCCGCCGGTGAACACCCGTACATGGCGCTGGCGCAACGGGCCGATGATCCCGCCTTCGCGGTGAAATTTCAGGCGCTGCTGGAAAAGCAGCTGTTGCCCGCACTGAATCGCTACCGGGCCTTCCTGGCCGAAGACTATTTACCGCGGGCGCGTGAGGCACTGGGCATACACGCCATTCCCAGGGGGCGTGAATGCTACATGGCCCTCTACCGGCATTACACCAGCCTGCAGCGGACCCCGGAGCAAGTGTACCGACTGGGACTGGCAACCGTTGAAGGCAACAAGCAGACCGTCAGGGACCTGGGCAAGGCGATCTATGGAACCGACAGCTTCAGCGCAGCGGTTGCCGCCGCCAATAGCGATACCAGCCAGACTTTCAAGAGTCCCGAGGCCATGCACGCCTTTTACGTGGAGGTGGTGGAGCGGGCGAAGGCCACGACTCCCCGTTACTTCTACACCGTGCCAGCTATCAAACTCGTGGTTCAGCCCATACCGCCACATCAACAGGGTTCCGGGCAATCCGCGCACTACGTCCCGGGCACCCCGGAGCGCCCCGCCGAATTCGCCTACGATCCCACCACGTTCGCCCAGGAGAACTTTGGTTCCGCCGAGATAGTGTCTGTGCACGAGGGCTATCCCGGTCACCATTTACAGATTGCACTGGTCCAGGGACAGGAGGCTTTTCATCCACTGCAGGGCAGCTTCTGGAGTTCGGCCTATGGAGAGGGATGGGCGCGCTACGCTGAAGCACTCGCCGAAGAAGCCGGTATCTACCGCAGCAAGTCTGCACGCATCCTGCGCCGATCATGGCCCGCTCGCGGCATGGTGGCAGATCCGGGCATGCACCTGTTGGGATGGAGCAATAAGCAGGTGGCGGAGTTTTTGCGGGCATCCGGTTCGCCGGACATCGCCCAGGACCCCGACAAGTTGATGGACCGCATGGCGGCCATCCCCGCACAGCTAACCTCTTATGACTCCGGCGCGCTGGAGATTTTCGCACTGCGCGAGTTGCTGCAACAGGCCCGTGGCGACCGCTTCGATCTCAAGGAAGTCCACCAGCTGATCCTGCAGCAGGGCAGCGTACCGCTGTCATTGCTCCGGCAACAGGTGGAGCGGGCCGGGCTGCGTTAAACTGGCGTTTTCAGAGGCAACAAGCGATGAGCGATCTGCCCAACTGCCCCGAGTGCAAGATCGACGGAATTGGAGCGATGAAGCTGAAATCGCAGTTTGTAAAGAAAGCCTGAAGTATTCACCCAGGGGAGTAAACGATGAAAGCAAGCTGGAGGGGTCAAATACTGGCCGAGAGTGATGACACCGTGGTGGTGGAGTCCAACCACTATTTTCCGATTTCATCCATCAACCGGGAATTCTTCAAAGAGAGCGACACGACCACTCATTGTCCGTGGAAAGGTGATGCCAGCTATTATTCGATCGTGGTGGGCGGTCAGGAAAATCAGGATGCCGCGTGGTACTACCCAACACCCATGGACGCTGCCCGGGAAATCGAGGGCAGGGTTGCATTCTGGCGTGGCGTGGAAGTAAGCGGGTAGTGGTGCAGGAACTTGTATCACCAGGCTTGTAGGCCGGGACCAGACTGTTGCATTCTGTGCCTCACAAATAATAAGGAAAGCACACATTGGAGAAGATTGGATTCGCGGGCACGGCATTGTGCCTGCTGGTGGCTTGCAGCCCCGACATTGAGATCGACTACAGTGGCCCAACCGATGACTGGCCCGCCTATGGCGGCAGCCCCGGCGGGGGTCACTACTCCGCTGCCACCCAGATAACACCGGACAATGTAACCGCGCTGGAGCAGGCCTGGATATTCCAATCACCGGATCACCGTGGCGCCGGGGAGACCATGGTGGACACCCTGGAGGGTGAGATACCCTCGCCGCCCAGCGGCTTCCAGGTCACACCGATCCTGTTCGAGGACACCCTCTATATGTGCACCTCCTTCAGCCAGGTGATTGCACTGGACCCGTCAACCGGCGTACAGCGCTGGTCCTGGGATCCGCAGGTCGCGCGGGAGAATGAACTGCTGACCAACTGCCGTGGTGTCAGTAGCTGGCAGAGCCCCAAGCCCGATGGCAGTGCCTGTGACAGCCGAATTATTGTCGGGACTCTCGACGGTCGCCTGGTTTCACTGGACGCGAAAACCGGCGAGCCCTGCAAAGGTTTCGGCGATCAGGGCACCGTCGACCTGAGTGAGGGCCTGGGTGATCACCATCCCTATGAATACTCGGTCACCTCACCGCCGGCCATTCTCGGCAACAAAATTATCCTCGGCGCATTTGTCATCGACAGCGCCCGGGTGGGGGTGCCGGGCGGTGTGGTGCGCGCCTATGACGTGCTCACCGGTGAACTGGCCTGGTTCTGGGACCCTTTACCGCCGGGCCAGGCGGCGGCTGAAAACCTGCCGGGAACGCAACACTATGCCCGTGGTACTACCAACGTCTGGTCGATAATTTCAGTCGATGCGGAACATAACCTGGTATTCCTGCCCACCGGCAACACCTCTACCGATTACTACGGCGGACACCGGGCAAAGGATTTCGACTACTACTCCAGCTCGGTGGTGGCGCTGAACGGTGACACCGGCAAGGTGGTGTGGAATTTCCAGATGGTCCATCACGACGTCTGGGATTACGACACCCCCTCACAACCCACCCTGTTTGATTTTGAAAGGGATGGAAAAACCATTCCCGCCCTGGCGCAACCCACCAAGATGGGCCACCTGTTTTTCCTCAACCGCCTGACCGGTGAGCCCCTGTTGCCGGTGGAAGAAAGGCCCGTGCCCCAGGATGGCCTGGTGGCGGGTGAGTACCTGTCTCCCACCCAGCCTTTCCCGATCAAACCGGTACCCCTGCACCCCTATGGGTTGAAAGGCCGGGAGCTGTTCCAGCTGACACCCTTTGACACGTCCTGCGCTGACAAACTCGCAACAATACGCGACGAGGGCATTTTCACCCCGATCTCCACCGAGGGAACCCTGATCTATCCCAGCCCCATCGGCGGCAACAACTGGGGCACGCCGGCGCTGGACCAGGAGCGTAATGCCATTGTGCTAAATACCACCCGCATGCCGATGGTATTCACCCTGCTGCCGCGGGACGAATGCGATAAATATGAGGGAGATTACCAGCGCTATCGGCCACAGCAGGGCACAGACTACTGTGTGGTCGCTGAACCGCTGCTCTCCTCTGTCGGATTTCCCTGTAACGGTCTGCCCCTGGGCACCCTGGTCTCCGTAGATTTGACGACCGGCGACGTCAACTGGGAAGTACCACTGGGAAGCCTGCAGGATATGGTGCCGGTAATAGGCCGGTTTTTTAAGGGCGCACCCACTATCGGCGGCCCCATGGTGACCCAAAGCGGGCTGACATTTATCGCCTCCACCCCGGATCATCACCTGCGGGCATTCGATACAGAGACCGGCGCGGAACTGTGGAAAGGCCGGCTGCCCGAAGCGGGCATCGCCACACCTATGTCATACCGGGTAGACAAGACCGGCAAGCAGTATGTGGTGATTGCGGCGGGCGGACACTGGGGCCTGCCCAGCGCCGACGGCGCCTACCTGGTGGCATTTGCCCTGCCGGATTGATCAGGCTGCCGACGAACCCGATAGGATGTCCTGCTCAAGCTGCGGGCTCGACACGTGGCTGGGCAAATTCCCGGCCAGCCAGCTAATGGCCGCTCTCACCAGCGCCTCAACAGCCTCCCGCTGGGCATCGTTATCGCAGGAATCAGGGCTGTGCCAGGAAAACCAGGGGAAGCCCTGGGTCAGTGGGTAATCCGCTGAAACCTGACAGGCGGCGGCAAACAGCATTAGCTCCAGTGCGTGATCGTCCAGTTGGCCCGGCAATGGGTTCCCCAGCAGCGCCCTGACCGCAGCGTAAAGATTTGGCAGCTCATCGCCACCGTCACCCCCGTCCGACCTCCCGGCGGAAGGCAATGTTACCGGCAGGGATTCCAGGTCGGCAACAATCACAGCGCGCTGCGGTGATCCTCCTTGACCCGGGAACTCATCCGGCGCATCAAAGCGGTGAAACTCCACGGATTCGAGATTGAGCACCCAGTGGATAAAATGGAGGTGGGCGTAGGCCCGCGGTTCCTCACCCAGGTAAGCCCGGTACTCCGAACCGATATGCGCATCCAGGTACTGCGCCATAGCCCTGATAACCTGCCGCATTTCGCTGCTGGCGGCTATTTCTTCGGCCAGCAGTGGCCAGATGCCGATACGATCAAAACAGCGAGACAGGCTGCGGGCAGACTCGAACCAGGCGGGCAATTCGTCCCGCCCCCTGCCTCCCGGATAGCGGCGGAACACTTCCATCAGCGCGCTGAAACAACCCCGGGCGAGAACCGCTACCGCACCCGCAGAGATATCGTCCAGGACTGTGTTTTCGCGGCACTTCCAGGCAAAAGCCACTGCGTTGTCCTCGAGCCCGGCTTGTGCAGAACACTCCCAGAACCGATCAAGATCCTCGCGCATCAGGTCGATGAACGCGCTATCCGCCGCCACCCGGGCAGCCGCCAGGTCGACCGTGAGATTCGGTACTGATACGAACAAGTGCAACTCCCCCGCCCTGACAGCTCACCCCCCTGCAGACAGGGGTCGAGGTGCCAGAGATCGCCCTCAGTTGTAGGTTTTTATATGTGCTAATCCACCCGGTCCGGGTAATTTAGCGAAACCCTTGGACCCCCAGTCTATTGAAGAAGATAAATTCAACAATGGGACAAACGGCTTAATTGGCGAAATAAGCCCTAAACTTTCGTTTAGTCTGGGTGGTGTCGAGGCTCATGTTGCCCGTGAGATTTTCAGGCAGTACCTCCAGAAAACCATGGTCTGTCCCCTGTTGATGCGACCTGCCGGAGATTCTCTACCGTTCCGATCGGGCCGGGGGCACTCGACGCGGGGTCGAGTGCCCGTCAACACACTGTGCTCACTTGAATTTCGCGCTCACATACGTTCTCCAGACGATATCCTTCTCCACTCTGTCGTAATCACCTCGATAGACTTCGCCGGTGCGAGTATCGACTAGAAATGCTTCAAGTAGGTCGTCATCTGGATTTAGCGCTACAGTAAACGCATAAGTACCGGTCGTGCCCTGTTCCACTGCGGCATTCGCGCTTGCAATGCCGTTGCCGAAGCCGCCTGCGGCTCCTCCCAGAATCATGCCAATGACAATAGCTGCAAACAAAACAACGTGTGGTATCTGAATCGTTTTCATCATCGCTGCCTCCCTCGGTTACGCTCGAATATGGGACAAGTCCTGCCTTGCCCTGTAGCTCCCGATTTTACTACTCTATTCGATCGGGCGCCAAGGCAGACGTCACTGGCGATATTCGCTGGTCGAATGAATTCGACCCTACGTGGTTGCTGCTAACTTGGTCGTATGAATCGTCGGGGACGCCTAGTCGGGGCCGCCCAGACCCTACGTGGTTGCTGCTAATTTGGTCGAATGAATTCGACCCTACACCGGAAACCTCCTTCCTGTTGATACCGGAAACCTCCTTCTTGTAGGGTCGAATTCATTCGACCTTGTGGGGGTATAAATTCGAATTGTTGGTCGAATAAATTCGACCCTACTTAGAGTCGGAGCGCCAGCAGTTCGCGCAAGTCTACCCGCGCACCCATGCGCTGGGCCAACAGGAACATGCCACCCACCTTGCGGTGGAAGAACACCGCATCCGGCGGCGGCGCTTTCCAGTACTCGCGAAAGTCCTGGGCAGACTCCCCGATTACCGCCAGCCGGGCCGACAAATCTGATGTGCCGAAGTCATAGGGGCCATCGCAGGTCAGGGGCTCCAGCACCATGGAAAATATTTCCAGTACCAGC
>JAPUKZ010000145.1 GCA_027295405.1 Gammaproteobacteria bacterium | reverse complement strand
ATAGAAATACAGGCTCTCGTCGCCCCAATCTTCCATGATATGCACCATTGCCTGCTGAGCAGGGTCGTCGGGGATAACCGGGCTCTGCGGGAACTGCTGTTCCAGGTAGTAAACGATATCTGTGGAGTCGGGGACAAAATGGCCGTCGTGTTCCAGACAGGGCAGCTTATTGGACGGACTCAATTTCTTTACCGCGCTACTGCCCATCGGGTATTCCTGTATCTCGTACTTGAGCCCCTTGAGGTGGAGTGTTCGGGTGACCTTCTCATTAAAGGGCGACAGGGCGTAGGCGTGAAGTTTTATCATTGGTTTTTACCAGATGGCTTTGGTCAGCATCCGGTCCGTCAGGCGGACCGGCAGGCAGTGCACCAGTACCGGCAGTAGTTTTCCAAGCCCGGTTACTTTGTAACGGGCCCGCGGGGAGCGGCTCTCCAGGGCCTTGGTGACAACCCTGGCTACGTCTATGGCCTTACCTCCACTAGTGCTGTTGTCGCTGGCCCTGTCCTTGTTTTTCATGCGCTCATAGTAGGGGTTCTGGCGATCATCCTGCCAGCTGTATTCCGCTTCCTGTGCAGCAACGGCCCCGAGGTTGGTATTGATCCAGCCCGGCTCGATCAGCACCACGTCGATGTCAAAGTCCTTGAGCTCCATTCGCAGGGAGTTACTGAACCCTTCAACCGCGTGTTTCGAGGCGGAGTAAATTCCCATTATTGGCATGCCAAGCAGGCCCAGCATGGAGGACAGGTTGATGATGCATCCACCACCGTTGGCGCGCATCAGCGGCGCCACGTGACGGATGAGTGCCAGGGGGCCGAAGACGTTTACCTGGAACTGCCGCTCTATCTTGTCCGCGCTGATCAGTTCCACCGGGCCGGCCTGACAGTAACCGGCGTTGTTGATCAGCACATCAATGGCGCCAAACTGCTCAGTGGCGGCTTCAATGGCGGTGCGGATACTGTCCTCCACACAGACGTCTATTACATACTTAGCCGCAGCCTGGTCGGGGATATCCACTAGCAGGTCGATGTGAGGAGCGCTAGCTAACACGGTGTGACCGCGGGCCGCGGCATACTCTACTGTCGCCTTGCCGATGCCTGAGGAGCAGCCGGTGATGAGTATGGTTTTTGTCTTCATGGTCCTGTCCTTGCTGCTGTTGTCCTGCCGGACTTTATCCCTTACCTGGTAGGCAGGGGGATGGGATTGGCAATGGGGAGGCCGCGCTTTGCCATTTCGCGGTGGAAGCCCAGGGTAGAGGGGTTGCAGTAGTCGACGTTCATTTCCCAGGTGTACTGCCCCTGCTCCACGCCGACATAGGCCTGGCTGGCCATTACGGCGGCGAACTCGAAGGTGCAGAGCATATCGTAGTACTCGATATCCCTTGCGGAAAAGCCGCTTTGCTGTTCCCAGCGCTGAATTACCTGTTCCCTGCCGGGCAGCCCTGAGACCGGGGTTACGGCGCCTCCCACTAGTGGCGCCAATCCTTCCCCAAGCGCATAGTCAAGTGCCAGCCACCAACTGATATCGTGCACCGGGTTGCCCAGGCGGGCCATCTCCCAGTCAAGGATGGCGGATATCTCGGTACCCATGTCGATCAGCAGGTTACCCGCGCGGGCGTCGCCCCAACAAAGGGCTGTGGGTTCGTTTTCAGGCTGGTTGGCCTGTAGCCAATCCAGCGCTATATGCAGGTCCGGGTAGTTCCTGCCAGCCCGCCCCTCGATCCAGTCTACATATGACTGATATTCGTTCAGCTCCTGCTGTAGCGGTGTGTCGCCGAGTTCAGGGCGCAGCAGAAATTCCATGGAGAGCGCCTGCCAATCAAGCCTGTGAATGGTGGCGATAGCGTCCACCGCCTCATTCCATATCCGCTCCCGCTGGCTGTCGTCCAATTCTTCCTTGAACCAGCCGCCGAGGTGGTAGGGCGGGTTTTCCGAAATCACCCGACCCGGTAGGTACCGCATCACGTAAAACGGGGTACCCAGCAGCTCACCGTTGGACTCGTAGCCAACCAGTTGCGGCACCGGGAGCGTCGTTTCCTGCAGGCACTCCATGATCCGGTACTGTTTGTACAGATCGTATTCGCTGAACACGCTGGAACAACGTGGTTGAAGGCGGGCTACCAGGGACTGCTCCACCACCTCGCCATGTTCCCCCTGCCAATGGGCGTCAAACAGCAGGGTTTCATTGGAGGCGCCAGTCTCTGGTACGCGCAGGGATGGAATCCGGGGCAGGGTATTAGGGCGGTTGCTGACATTCGGTAGTCGGCGGGCCAGCCATTGCTCCAGGACGGATGAGATATTTGGGCTCGGATTTGTCATTGTGGTAATGCTAGGTGATAACTTCGGCTCGAAGAACGGTAAAAAACGAATAGCAGTGATACGCCTACGGGCATAATCCTGGATCGAGTGATTCAAATGGTGGGGTGAAGGCTAAATCAGAATGCCATGTGACCCTCTCATTTTGAATCACTTTCATCGCATAGCACTACCGCTCCCCGAAACCTGCCGTCATACCTTGAGTGGCTAGGACTTTCTTACCATCGCTCTGGCGTTGACATCTCGCAGCAGCGCGGCGGCCATCTGACTACTCTGTCGCAGAGGTCTGGGCGAAGCGATGAAATCGTGAATGGTCGCGTCGAAGCGCTTCAGGGTTACTTCCACACCTTGATCGCGAAGCCGTTCGGCATAAGCTTCTCCCTGATCCCGCAACGGATCCAGTTCGGCGGTGGTAATCAGGGTGGGGGCAATCCCGCCAGGTTTTCCGCGTACAGGGGGCTGACCCAGGGGTGGTGGCGATCAGCTTCATCGGGGGTATACAGCTCGATGGCCTCTTCCATACCGCGCTTTCCCAGGAGGTAATCCTCGCCGGCCTCGCGGTAGGAAGGCCACTCGTCGGTTTTCAGTGCGTCGGTGATCGGAACCCGCAGGATCTGGCTGAGCAGGTTTACGTCACCTTCATCCCTGGCTCGCAGAGCTACCGCCGTCGCAAGATTGCCGCCGGCACTGCTGCCGGCGACGCTGATACGCGTGGGATCACCACCCAACTCTGCGCCATGTTGCGCCAGCCATGTGGTGACGTGGAAGCAGTCATCCAGGCCGGCGGGGAAGGGGTGCTCTGGCGCCAGCCGGTAGTCAACCGACACCACCAGCGCGTTGGCTTCCCGGGCAATATAGCTGATTTCTCGCTCGCCGTGATCGGGGCGGCCCACCAGCCAGCAGCCACCATGTATCCACACCAGGATGGGGAAGGGGCCGATACCGGACGGTGTATAGAGCACGCAGGACACGCTGGCATCACCCACATCAATATCGACTTTCGTTTTGGCGACTCCAGGGGCGAGCTTGCCATTGCCCAGCATTATGCCTGTGAATTTGTCGGCCCCGGCCCGCTCAGCCGGGTCGAAGTTCCTGGCTCCCAGCTTCGCCAGTTTGCAGATCAGGGCGGGCTTGAGCCCGATGCACCCGATTGGCGTGCGGCAAAGCCGGAAGACCGTGATCGACAGTAACAGCAGGGCAAGCGCGGCTGTGAGGCTGATGGACATTTTGTTAGAGAGGTGGAGTCGGTACCCAGATGGCCGGCGCACTCACGCCGCCGTCGATTTGGAATACCTTGCCGGTTACCCAGGACGCGGCGGGGGAGGCCAGATACAAAGCCGCGGCGGCGATGTCCTCGACCTCTCCGGGCCGTTTCATTGGCACGCCCTCGTTGAATTGCTTGCGCGCCGCCTCGTTTTGCAGGACTACTTTGAGTGAATCGGTGGCTACGCCGCCGACAGAAATAGCGTTGACCCGAATCTTCGGGGCAAATTCCGGTGCCATGTTGAGAGTCATCATGTTCAGCGCGGCCTTGGCGGCACCGTATGCAACAAAGGCGGTCTGTACCATGTCTGACGAGCGGGAAGAGATATTGACGATGGCGCCCATGTCGCTGGTTTTCGCCATTTCTACCGCCACTTTACGACTTAGCAGGAAGGCAGTGGTGACGTTGAAGCGCAGGGCTTCCTCAAAGAACTCCTCGGTGGTGTCCATGGCCGGGCAGGGCATGGTGCCTCCGGTATTGTTCACCAGAATGTCGATCTTGCCAAAGGCTGCCATGGTCTTCTCGACCAGGTTGTCCAGATCCGGAGTTTTCATAACATCGCACTGTACCGGGACGGCGCGGCGTCCCAGTTTTTCAATCTCGGCGGCTGTGGCCTCGATGTCGGCCAGGGTTCTCGCGGCGCAGACCACGTCGGCACCGGCCTCGGCAAAGGCGAGCGCAATGCCCTTGCCTATACCCTTGCCTGCGCCGGTAACAATGGCGACTTTATCGGTAAGTTTGAATCGATCGAGAATCATAGTGGTTTACTCCTGAAACTGAGGTGCGGCGCGGCCGCTGATAAGAGGGAGGTCTAGATAAGTCTTTATGCCGGGGCCCGCCTGGCACAGGTAGGGAATGGCGCTGACACAGTGCAGCGCGGTAACCACCACACCCTCATTGCGAATCAGGCCTTCCTCGACACTTTTGGGATGGCAGCCGTGGATGGTCATGCGCATGTCGGGATCGCCTTTCACTTCGATTTCATAGCGCGCACCCTCGGGACCGAAGCCCCAGCCCGGCTCCAGGTTTTCCTCGCCCATCAGCCAGCACACTGTCGCGGTGATTACTGGTTCACCATTGACCAGACCCTGCCAGGTGAACTTCTGTGCCGCCACCTGGCCGGGTTCGATGATCCCGATAGGGGAGTCGATGGGCGCCGTGGCAACGGAAAGATCGTGGATGGTGCGCTTTTCCGGATCCAGTTTGAAGCCCAGTTCCTTTGCCACCATGTCGATGGATTGCTTGAAACCGCCCCCCATAAACTGGACCATGGGGCTCTTGCGCGCATCCTCCGGGCTGTGCCCGAACAACATCATGTCGCGTACCACGTTGGGTGCGCCGTAGGTGCGAATGTCGGAGTACTCGTCCACCTGCACATGGGTAATGCCGCGAGTCAGCGCCGACAGTGTCAGCGGGAAGCGCTCGGTCATACCACCGGGGTGGATGCCGGTGCCGTGCAGGGCGGAGTTGCCCTTTTCGCAAGCGGCTTCGATGGCGCTGGTGTCCAGTGAGTCGTGGGGGTAAACCCAGCCCACCGAGGTGACGATGCTTTTACCGGAAGCCAGGATGTCGATGACCTCCTGCTCGTTGGGGAACAGCGGGGTGTAAACCACGCAGTCCGCCTCCAGCGCCAGGATGTCGTCCTTGCTGGAAGTCGCATTAACGCCGATCGGATCCATAC
>JAPUKZ010000144.1 GCA_027295405.1 Gammaproteobacteria bacterium | reverse complement strand
ACGACCTGGGTCGCTATGAAGCCACCGGCCGGCCGGAAGATCGCTGGTTGTACCGGACACCGTCACTGCGCAACGTCGCCATTACCGCGCCGTATATGCACGATGGCTCCCTGCCGGATCTGCCCAGTGTGCTGGAATACTACAATGCAGGGGCCGTATCCCATCCGGGCCTGGATCCGCGCCTGCGGCCCATGGGACTGGGCGCTGGGCAGCTGGCGGATTTACAACGCTTTCTGGAAGCCCTCACCGGCGACAATATTGACGTGCTTCAGGCGGACGGCCGGGCAGCTGCGATTGGAGACAGGTTGGAAGCGCGCTGACGCTAGGCGGCGACCAGTTGCTGCAGTTTGCGTTCAATAATGGGCAGGCGATCATTGCCGAAGTACATGTCGTCGCCATTGATAAACAGGGTAGGGGAGCCATAGCCGCCGCGGGCGACCAGATCCTCGGTGTTGTTGCGAAGTTGTGCCTTGATGTCCGGGCTTTGCAGACGTTCCACAAAGCCGTCGCCGTCCAGGCCGATGGCCTCCGCAACCGCCCGTAAGGACCCTACGCTTGAGATGTCCTGCTCCTTGCTCCAGTAGTGTTCAAACACCAACGCCGCGAACTCCACCACCCTTCCCTGTTCCTGTGCCACCAGGCAGGCGCGCATCATCTGCACCGCCGTAACCTGCAGGTGAAAGCCGGGCCAGATGATACTGATGCCGCGGTAATCGGCCCAGTCGCTCAGGTCTTTCATCATGTGGGCGATGCGCTGTTCGTTCTGGAAGATTTTCTCGCGGGCCGCATAGAGTTCCGGGTTGACCGCATTGAAGACGCCACCAACCAGGATGGGACGCCACTGGATCTCGATGCCCAGTCGTTTTGCGATGGGCTGAATACCGACAAAACCCAGGTAGGTCCAGGGCGAGGAGCAGTCGAAAAAGAACTCGAGCTGGGGCATTACTGCTTGACTCCTTCTGTTGTCGCGCGGGCTTCTATTTCTCAAAGACCAGTATAAAGCGGTCAGTTTTGCCCCGGACTTTCTCATCAAACACAATCATAGAGTAGTCGTCCTCGGGATTACGCAGGGCGCTGCTGGCGACGGCTATGATTGTGTGTTGCCCATTGCGGAGAGCGCAGATTATCCCAGTGGTGAGTTCGGCGTAAACCACTTCAGCGACACTTTTTGGTGTTTCAACGCCAATATCGCTCGCTTCATCGCATTGCTCCTCTGAGTCACATTCCGCTGGGTAATGGCAAAGTACGCTGGCTCGGCTATTCTGACAACGTCAACCCATCATTCATGAGAGAGCCCATGGAACCCCGTATCAACCCGAATCTGCCGGAGTGGATTATCGATCACCTCACGCGCTACCTGGAAACCGACGGCGAGGACGGCCATATGTGGGATGCCAGCCTGGGGGGTGGTGAGGGCTTTGTGCCGACCCTGTTGCTCACCACCGTGGGTCGCAAGTCCGGGGAGGTGTTGACCCTGCCGCTGATTTACTCTGAAACAGAGAACGGCTATGTGGTGATTGCTTCCAAGGGTGGCGCAGCCGAGCATCCCGCCTGGTATCTCAATCTCGATGCCGATCCCAGTGTCGGGGTACAGGTCAAGGCCGACCGCTTCGATGGCCGCGCCCGGGTCGCGGAGGGTGAAGAACGTGCCAGGTTATGGGCGCAAATGGTGGAGATTTACTTTCCCTACGATAAATATGCCGAACTGGCCGGCGAGCGGGTGATCCCGGTGGTGGTGCTGGAGCGGGTCTAGTCACTCTGGCCGCTGGCGGAAACGCCCGATACGACAACATCAAGGAACAATGCAATGAAGATGCATACAACTGTTGGGCTTCTGGCCGCGATCATGTTTTCCCTGAGCGTAACGCCCAATCCGGCCAGCGCCCAGCAGGCAGCGGAATTATCCGCCTTCGGCAAGCGCATCAAGGCTGCCATGGGCAGTGATATTCGCAGCGCCGAGGAGGTGGCCCGGGATGCCAATCGCAAGCCCATCGAAACCCTGGACTTCTTCGGTATTACTGAGGATATGCGGGTGCTGGAATTGTTCCCGGGCGGGGGCTGGTACACCAAACTGCTGGCACCGGCGCTGGCGGACAAGGGACAATTGTATACCGCCTTCACCGGCAGCAGTATCAAGCCGCTGATTGAAAAGTACCAAGAGCTGTCTGCGGTGAAGCACCTGGATTTCAAATCCGACTTCCAACCCACGGATATCCGGGGCATTTTCAATGTCAAAGGTTACAAGCTGGATGTGAAAAAGCTGGATGCGGTGCTGACTTTCCGCAACTACCATAACCTCAGCGCCGAATCCCACGACATACTCAACAAACAGGTGTTTGCCGCGCTGAAGAAAGGCGGCCGCTACGGGATTGTTGATCACACCCTGCGCCACAATGCGCCCGTCACCCAGGAGATATTCCGGCGTTTCGATCCGGTGCAGGCGATTCTGGAGGTGCAGGCCGCCGGGTTCGTGCTGGAGGCGATATCAGACCTGCACTACCGGCCCGATGACAGTTTGCAATTTGATACCCAGCGGGCGACGGTGAAGGGCAATAGTGATCGCTTTACCCTGTTGTTCCGCAAGCCCTGATCCGGTTCTGGCCGGGATACACCCGCGGTAGCGACTCAACACGGGTCGCCAGGCTCAGGTAGTCCCGTCGCACTCAGCGCCCGGCGTGGTGCAGATCAGCCTCCCCGATCACGGTTTAATCCGGTGCCGGGCCAGTTGCTGGTAATAGCCCTGCATTTGGTCCGCCAGGGCTTGCTGTTCCGGTGCCAATTCCACCACTCTCGCCTGATAGGGCATAAAGCCGGTGGAATCCTCCACCGAGTGGTACCAGTGGCTGGCCCAGATGCCGTCGCTGTCGCGGCGACCCGCGGGCCATCCGGTCATTTTGCCCGACATGAACTTAACGCCGAGATGGTCACACAGCTGCCCCAGCACACTGGCTGGGTCACGCAGTACATCATCGGAATCAATGACTGCGGGTCTCTTGCCAGTGATATCGGCAATCTCTTCGAATAATTCCAGCTGGCGGACGATGCCAATGTCCTCGACGGAGACCGAGGGCATTTTCTGCAGATAGGACGCGATGATAGTGGCGGGATCGCGAATCAGGAAACAGTGGCGCAGGTTTTCACACCAGGCCAACTCCGTACCCGGCAGCATGTGATGGGTCATGAGCTTCTGATAGAAGAGGGCGGTGCCAGGCTCCTCCTGTGATAACAGTGCCACCACCGTTTCGCGCGAGTGGCTCTGGGTCTGCAGGATTTGCTCCCGGCAGGGATGCTCCAGGCCGGTCTCCTGCAAGTAGCAGGCGTAAAAGGGTTCATCGACAACCGAGCAGTCGGGCCGATTTTCCCAGCTGCGCATCAGGGCAGTGGATATATTGCGCGGCCCGGACCACATGGCGATCCTGACAGTCACGCTCAACCGGCTCCGCACTCGTCTTCGATCAGTTGCAGGTAAAGCTGTTGCAGGCGCTCGGTCATTGTCCCGCGACCTTTGCCCTCGCCGATGCTGCGACCGTCAATCTCAGTGACCGGGGTCAGGCCGGCGAAAGTGCCGGTGACAAAGGCTTCCTGCGCGCCGTAGCACTGCATCAGGGAAAAGTTTTTCTCAAATACGGGTATGTCGTTGCGCTTGCACAGATTGATGATGTTGCGGCGGGTAATGCCGTCCAGGCAGTAATCGCCACTGGAGGTCCAGACCTCGCCATCGCGAACAATAAAAAAGTGAGTCGAATTGCAGGTGGCCACATGGCCGTGCGGGTCCAGCATCAGCGCTTCGTCGTAGCCGGCCTTCTTAGCCTGGATGCAGCCGAAAATACAGTTCAGTTTGGAGTGACTGTTGATGCGTGGGTCCTGCACATCGGCGTAGCCACGACGCACATACACGGTGTACAAGCGGATGCCTGTGGCTGCCAGCGCCGGGTCCGGGTTTTTGTATTCCGGGATAATCACGATGGTGGGGCCGCTGATGGTGACCGCGGGATCCTGGTAGGGGGTGGATTTGACACCGCGGGAAACCATCATGCGGATATGCACGTCTTCATGCATGTCGTTGGCCTCCAGGGTTGCGTAGAGCCGATCTTTCAATGCCTGCTGCGTCATGCCCATATCCAGGTCCAGGGCTTTGGCCCCCTCCCACAGGCGTTTCAAATGCTGGTCGAGAAAGGGGATGGTGCCGTGGTGGGCGCGCAGGCCTTCCCAGATTCCATCGCCGAGGATAAAACCACTATCGAAAACTGAAACAACGGCCTGATCCCGCGGTACCAGCTCGCCGTTGATGTTGATCAGGATGCTGGCATTGCGTTCATCGGGCTGAAAGCTGTGGGTGCTGTTGCTCATGGTCTTGGGGCCGGCTGTGTCGGAAAAGGCGCTAGTGTGGTAGCGCGCGGGGTGACTGTCAATGCTGGCCGCCAGGCTGCCGTTCAATTCGCTGCCAGGCTCGCCCGGGGCCATAGGCTAAAAAATAACACATAAAAAACAACAGCTTACGAAAAACCTGCGGAAAGCGTTATTAATACACGGCGGGACAGACTGAAATTTTCTAAAGGCCGGGTGTACATCAATGGAACTGTGTTATAGTTATATATAACACCATATCACACGATACAAAACCCATGGACCCGGATCAACCCCACTTGCAACGCCCCCCTACCTGATTGATACGTTCACCCGGCACCGCCTCGCGGCCAACCTCCAACCGCGACCGGTGTAGAGGATATTTGCCGGTTGTGAGCTGGTGTCCGTCCGCGAATCTCGCCGCTGCAGCAATTTTGCGATTGTTGCAGGACGCCGACTTCGTTACTCTCGCTCCATGCAAACTATTGATCATCAGGTATTCGAGGCCTGCGGGCACTGGCTGGCCGCGGGGCAGCAGGTTTGGCTCTGTACCATCGTCCGCACCGTGGGCTCTTCCCCGCGACCGGTGGGTTCCCTGCTGGCCTGCAATGCAGATAGGGAGCAGGTGGGTTCGCTGTCGGGCGGTTGCGTGGAGGATGACCTGCTGGAACGTATTCGCGCTGGCGAGTTGGCGCTGTCGCGTCCACAGATTATTGAGTACGGGGTGACTCCGGAAGAGAATGAGCGCCTGGGCCTGCCCTGCGGCGGGCGTCTGCAAGTACTGGTCGAACAACTGTCCGGCAAGCCGGAAGTACAAGCCCAGATGGAGACGCTGCTGGCTGCGCTGGAGCAACGTCAGTGTCAGCTGCGCCATGTGGACCTGCAGACGGGAGAATCCCGGCTGGAACCCGTTGCAAACTTTCAGACCTTGCAGATGAGCGAGGCACAGGTCAGTCAGTGTTTCGGCCCGCGCATGTGGATGTTGCTGGTGGGAGCGGGGCAACTGGCCCAGGCCCTCAGTGAACTGGCCTTGGCCATGGATTACGAGGTGCTGGTGACTGATCCGCGCGCTGAACTGCTGTCCCGGTGGCCGGGCCCGGCTGTGCAGTTAGTGGGCGGCATGCCCGATGACGCGGTGCGTGAGTATGCCACGGATCGGCACAGCATCATTATTACCCTGACCCACGATCCCCGCATTGACGATATGGCGCTGATGGAAGCTTTGACCACTGAGGCCTGGTATGTGGGCGCACTGGGTTCAGCCCGCACCACGGAAAAGCGCCTGACGCGCCTGCGTGCACTGGACCTGAGCGAGGCACAGATCGATAAGTTGCATGCCCCGGTGGGATTGCCCATAGGCAGCAAAACCCCGGTGGAGATCACCATTGCAATTATGGCGCAGCTGACCCAGTTGCGGCGGCAGTCATGAGCCCAGGTGTGCTGTTGCTGGCCGCGGGCAGTAGCCGGCGGTTTGGTACAGACAAGCGCTACGCCCGTCTGGCGAGTGGGGAGACGATTCTGGAGTCCATTATTCGTACGCTTCAGGAGGCCGATTTGCCACTGTTGGTTTGCGTGCCTGCAGGGGATACGCGTACCGCCGAGATATTGCGTCAGTACCGGGTAGGCAGCTATGAATGCGTTAATTCGTCCCGGGGGATGGGTGCGACGCTGGCAGAGAGTATTGGGCAGGTGACGCACTGGGAGGGGGTGCTCATCGGCCTGGCCGACATGCCCTACATAAAGGTGGCAACGTTCACGGCAGTGGCGAAGCTACTCAGCAGCGACCGAATTTGTGTGCCCCGCTACGAGGGAGAGCGGGGTCATCCGGTCGGTTTTGGCCGGCTTTTTTTCCCCGCTCTCGCCGGGCTCAGTGGTGATGATGGCGCTCGCAACCTGCTCCGCCAGTATGCGAATCGGATCAAGTACCTCGATGTTACCGATGCAGGCATCCTGCGCGATATCGACCGGCAGGAAGACCTGTCCTAGTGTACCTACAGTTCAGAACAGATATGGCCGCCATCGACGACAATGGTCGAGCCGGTCATATAGGAAGAAGCATCGGAACAGAGCAGCAGTAGCGGCCCGTCCAGATCTTTGAATTCCCCGTAGCGGCGCATGGGAATGCCTTTGACAAAGCTCTCCGAGCGCTCACTCTCCAGCAGCAGGCGGCTGACATCAGTGAGGATATACCCGGGCGCGATGGCGTTGGCACGCACCCTGTATTTGGCGCCCTCCAGTGCGATCACTTCGGTCATCTTGACCAACGCGGCCTTGGAGACTGCGTAGCTGAACTGGCCCTTGATGGTTCGATAGGCAGTAATTGAGGCAATATTGACGATATTACCGCCGGCCTGCTGGTTGATCTGTACCCGCTCGGTGTAGAGCTTGCACAGCCGCCAGGCGGCCTTGAGATTGGTATCCAGCACGTAGTCCCAATCCTCTTCCTCGGTGTCCAGGTAGGTTTTTGCGCCGGCTTCGACCCCGGCGTTGTTAACCAGTACATCAATCGGGCCAAAGGCGGTCTCCGCGGCGTCGAGAAATTGGGCGGTACTCTCGGCGTCGCGTACGTCCAGTTCCAGGCCCAGCGCCACATCGCCCCGGTCGTTGATCTCCGCCACCCGCGCCGCCACTTTGTCAATGCGCCTGGCACCCAGCACCACATTGGCACCGGCCGCGGCCAGTACCCCGGCAAAATGATGACCAAAGCCCGAGGAGGCGCCGGTGATGACAACAGTCTTTCCCGCCATCGAAAACTGATCCACTGCCTGCTCCTTACTGTATTGGTGTTTACGCCTGAGCCGATCTCGAACTTATTTGTTTTCTGAAACCTGCTGCATGTTACTCGCTCAGCCTGGTGCTGCGCCAGTGATGCGCATAGTGAGGTCTGCGCTGATTTCAGCCACGGGCTAGCAGTGAAGGGTCTACACTTTAAGACAACGCGTGTATCGGGGGAGGAGCTGATCATGAGTTCTGAAGAGATTGCGGCGCTGGAACAGGAAATCTTCCAGCTGGGCAGCCGGCTGCGTGAATTGCGCCAGGCTGAAGCCGGCACCGAAGTGGAGAATTACCGCTTCGACACCCTGGAGGGCAGCGTCAACCTGAAGGAGCTGTTCGCCGGGCACGACAAGTTATTGGCCGTCCACAATATGGGTCAGGGTTGTCGCTACTGCACCCTGTGGGCGGACGGCCTCAATCCGTTTGTGCCCCACCTTGAATCCGCGATGGCGGTAGTGTTGTTATCGAAGGATGATCCCGCCACCCAACGCCGCTTCGCCAATTCGCGTGGCTGGCGTTTTCGCACCGCTTCCCATGGCGGTGGTGACTATATCCAGGAGCAAACCACAGTAGCCGGGGAGGGGAATATGCCCGGCGCGGTGTGCTACGAATTGCGGGACGACAAAATCTATCGCAAGAATGCCTGTACTTTCGGGCCTGGGGATTTGTACTGCTCCATGTGGCATGTGCTCGGTCTGGCGGGGCTGGATACTGCAGATTGGACGCCGCAGTACAACTACTGGCGGCGGCCGGTGCAGATGGATGATGGGGGCGAAAATCTGCTGGAATAGCGCCCTTTTCGATACTCCTTTTAGCTTTTCTCCCTGGAAGCAGAAAAACTTTCGGAATTACATCACAACCCCCAAACAAGCTCAGCACGATCAGAGATGTTAGTCACAGAATCTGACATTTTTCCTAGTTGGAACAAATATTGCAGTTAAAGTAAGAAGTACATAGGCGAAGAGGTCAATTACCGCAATGAGTACCCAGCCCATCATTCCACCAGTGGTTGCGAATTTATGGCTTGCGCTGCAATGCCAGGTAATTCCCGGTATCGTTCGTGCCACGGTGTTTCCGGGGCAGGATGCTGACAGCGAGTACCCTGTCGCCACTGCCTGCTGGCGGGCCGACGGTGAGGACACCGTCCGGCTGAGAGTAGCTGCCCTGGCGCAAAAACATCCGCTGCCGCGGATACTCCTCGCTGCCATCGTCCTGTTGGCTATTGCCGCACCGGGACGCGCCGATGACCCCGGCGCCATTCCGCCACTTGACTGTGTACTGCAACCCTATGCAGTAGTCGAGGTCAGTAGCGCGGTTGAAGGTGTCATCAATCAAATCCATGTGGACCGCAACGATACCGTAGCCAGGGGTCAGTTACTGGTGGAGCTGGATTCCGATGTGGAGAGAGCTCAGGTAGATCTGGCCAGAACCAGGGCAGGCCTGCGTACCAATATCGAATTGCGTGAAACCGAACTGGCTTTCTCCCAGCGCAAGCAGCGGCGACTGGATGAGTTGTATAAAACCGATACTATTTCCCTGCATACAAAGGATGAGGCGGAAACCGATACCAATAAATCGCGGCTGCAATTACGCAACGCCAGGGACAGTCAACGCCTGGCGGAGTTGGAGCTGGCCAAGGCCGAAGCCATTCTCGCACTCAGATCCATGCTCAGCCCTATCGATGGTGTGGTCGTCTCGCGCAACAAAGTCGCCGGCGAGTTTGTTGAGGATGACTCCATTCTGCGCCTGGCGCAGCTCGACCCACTCAAGGTTGAGGTTATTGTTCCGGTAGAACTGTTTGGCTCTATTGAGGAAGGCATGCTGGTTGAGGTTATGCCCGAGCACTACGGAGAGGCCCCCCATCTGGCCACAGTTACCCTGGTAGACCGGGTGGTCGATGCGGCCAGCGGCACCTTTGATGTACGCGCCGAACTGCCGAACCCGGACCACGCCATTCCCAGTGGCCTGCGTTGCACCGTACAGTTCCTGAAGAATACTCTTCCCGCTGCGGCCATCGCAGATGCTGCCGATGGAAAGGAGGACCCGATAGCCGCCGCGCCAACTACCCGGGCACCTACCGTGGCCATGCTTGAAAATGAACGCGCGCTAGAGTCGGTCCAGCCGCGAGTGGAGGAACAGGCGACGATCATCACGGCTGGCCTGGCCGAAACAACGGCAGAATTCCTACCGACCGCCGTACTGGCACCGGTAGCTAAGTGTATCGACACACGTCAAACCGTCGTTGAGAGTTATAAAGTGCTGGCCGACCCGGCTCTCAATGCGACCACCAGCGACGAACTGGTGATGCGGCTTCGAGCCCAGGGCATCCACGACCTGTATGTGATGCAGCGTGGCGCGAACAGTGGGCATGTCGCTCTCGGGGTTTACGCGGAAAAACCCAACGCAGAACAGCGGTTGGCAGATTTATCCAGGCGCGGTTTCCAGGTTGAGCTGGAAATCCGTTCCCGCATCGAGGCGGAATCTGCTTGCCTCATCGGCCAACAGTTTGCAGGCACGACTTACTAGTCCAAAGAGACTACCGTGACGCGCTAACCCAGATCATCCATCGGCAAGACGCTGCAGCTTGAACAGCCGGAACGCGCTGCTGACACTTAGCATTGTGCTGACAGGAGATCTCTTCTTCGGGATGAAATCCAACGCCAGTCTTCGCGAGCTACATGTTTCTGGCCGGGTTCGCAGGCCGCTGATTTGGTCAGTCCTAAGATCTGCTGACTATGGTATTGCTGCATGGCGCAGAGCGTAGCAGATTAGTTAAGCGCCTTGTCGGCGCGTAGGTTCTCCGCCATCAAATCGACAAAGGCGCGCACTTTAGCCGAGGCATGGGGCCCTTCCCGGTGCACAATATGAACCGGGCGCGGTGGCGGTTCATGGTTTTCCAGCACTATCTGCAGTTCACCGCTGGCGAGTTGGGGGGCCACCTGGTAAGACAACAAACGGGTAATGCCGAAACCTTGCACAGCGGCGGCAATCGCGGCGTCATTGCTGGTCACAGTGAGTCTCGGCTTGATGCGCAATGGCCGACTACCGCTGCCTGTTTCAAAACGCCAGTCCACGGCGTGGGAACCGGCGCTGGAGAGAATGGCAGAGTGACCAAGTAAATCCTCAGGGCGCTGCGGCAGTCCCCGCTGCTGTATGTACAGCGGTGAGCCGCACAGGATCAGGCGCACCGACCCGACCCGCAAGGCCCGCATGCTGGAATCGGGCAGTTCACCGATACGCACGCCCACATCCAGCCCTTCCTCCAGCAGATTGACGACCCGATCCAGGAATACGGCGTTGACCTCGGTATCGGGATACTGCTCCAGATACTTCACGATGCCCGGCATCACGAACATGCGCCCGAACAGCACCGGTGCGGTTACCGCCAGCAGGCCGCGGGGCGCGGCATTGATCCCGGCGGCGGCCTCATCTGCCGCTTCGATCTCGCTGAGAATGCGGCGGGCATCCTCCAGGTAGCGTTGTCCGGCTTCGGTCACACGAACATAGCGGGTCGTGCGATTCAGGAGTTTTACCCCAAGCTGCTCCTCCAGTGCAGCGACCGCCCGGGTTACTGCAGGTGGCGATATGTTCAGCCGGCGCGCGGCCGCCGCAAAGCCCTCCGCCTCGGCTACGGCCACGAAGGCACTCATTGCATGCAGACGATCCATATTATTATTCCACTATGCGAAATAATTAATTGTGAAATAAGATTATTCTTCTTTCAAGTGTTTGTTGGCATAGTTCTCCCATCCGCGGCACACAGGGTGTAGCGGCAACGCTAAAACAGTGCTGTACAGGGGCAATCAAAGGCAGCGGCTGAACCGGGTTCGCAACGCTCACCGCTGCCTTTTTCCGGTATAACCAGCACGACAACGACAAACAAGTGGAGTACCTGGCATGGGGCATCAATTCGCAGAAATCGCATTTACCGAAACCGTGCGCGATATCCAGCAGGCCCTGGGCAGTCGGGCTGGCTATGCGTCGATGGAGGAGGGTCCGGACTACAATCACCGGCTCGGAGAGCGTGAAGCCGGTTTCATTGCAGCCCGGGACAGCTTCTATATGGCCAGTGTCAGTGAGACTGGTTGGCCCTACCTGCAACACCGGGGCGGCCCCGCTGGCTTTATGCGGGTTATCGACGAGGCCACTATTGGTTTCGCCGATTTCAGCGGCAACCGTCAGTACGTGAGCACCGGTAATTTCATGAACAATGATCGGGTCGCCCTGTTTTTTATGGATTATCCAAACCGGACCAGGCTCAAGTTGCTGGGGCGGGTTCGCGTTATAGCGGGTGAGGACTATGCAACCCTGGCCCGGCTGGAAGTGGATGATTACCGCGCAAGAGTCGAGCGTGGCTTCCTGATCCAGGTGGAAGCTTTCGACTGGAACTGCCCGCAACACATTACACCCCGCTATACCGAAGACCACGTTGCTACGCTGATGGCGCCATTGCTGGCGGAAAATCGGGCCTTGAAAGCTACCGGCAACGCCGCGCAGAGGAGACGCCCCGGTGCGCTGGGTGACGGCCCCCTGGCATTGCAAATCAGCGGTGTACGCCAGCTTACACCTCGGGTTCGGGCTTTCGAGCTCCGTCACCCCAAGAGCGCAGAATTGCCTGCCGTGGAGGCAGGTTCTCACCTGCGGGTGCCGGTGGTGCTCGAAAATGGCGAGAGCGCAGTTCGACACTATTCGATCTGTTCCAACCCCGCCCGCCGCGATGTCTACGAAATTGCGGTGCTGCGCGAGGAAGAGGGGGCGGGCGGTTCCCGCGCCGTATATGAACAGTTTGAACTGGGCGTTGAGCTACACTGTGAGACACCGCAGAACCATTTCCAGTTGCACAGCGATGAGCGGCCCACGGTCTTGATTGCCGGCGGTATCGGAATCACGCCGATCAAGGCCATGGCACAGACCGTGAAAGCCCGCGGCGGTGAATTGCAGCTGCATTATGCCGGGCGCAGCAGGGCCGAAATGCCGTTTCTCGATCGGCTGGAGCGCGAGTTTGGGGACAGCTTGTCGGTCTACAGCGCCGCTGACCGCGAACGCCTGGATATAGAACAGGTATTGTCAACTGCACCGGCGGACGCGAAGTTCTATTTGTGCGGTCCGGGCCGCCTGCTGGACGCGGTGACAGATGTCGCAGTCCGTCTGAACATTGCGGCTGAGCGGATTCATTTCGAGCGCTTTGAAGCCGCCGCCAACCCTGATGCCAGACCGGTGCAGGTGGAATTGCGCCGCTCCGGCATACTACTGCAGGTTCCGGCTGAACAGAGCATTCTCGATGCGGCCCTGGAAGCGGGAGTCGACGCGCCCTTCAGCTGCAAGCTGGGAGATTGCAGAACCTGCGCTGTCAAAGTACTGGATGGAGAAGCAGAGCATCGGGATAACTCTCTGTCTGACTATGAGCGGGAGCAGCAGGGGCTGATGTGTCCCTGTGTTTCCCGCGCCACCGGCGATAAGCTGGTGTTGGAACTCTGAATATAGGAGCAAGATGAAATGAACACTACTGATGGAACGCGCCCGCCGCTGCCACCCTTTACTCGCGAGACCGCAAGCCAGAAAGTCCGAGTGGCCGAGGACGCCTGGAATAGCCAGGATCCTCAGCGAATAGCCCTGGCTTACACGATCGACAGCCGCTGGCGCAACCGCGCCGAATTTCCTTGCGGACGTGAGCAAATTGTCGAGTTCCTCACCCGCAAATGGCAACGTGAGCTGGACTACCGGCTGATCAAGGAACTGTGGGCCTTCACAGAAAACCGCATCGCCGTGCGCTTCGCCTATGAATGGCGGGACCAGGCCGGGAACTGGGCGCGCGCCTATGGCAACGAGAACTGGGAATTCGACAGCCAGGGCTTGATGCAGGTTCGCTATGCCAGCATCAATGATCTGCCCATTGTCGAATCAGAGCGCAAGTTCCGCTGGCAGCTTGGCCGCAGACCGGATGATCATCCCGGGCTCAGCGAACTGGGCCTATAGGGTTGTGCTGCGAAGGAGTCCAGCACCAGTTGCGATGCAGGCCCGATTACTCAGCAGTGGTCGGGTTGATAACCGCTTTGACCTCCAAGATTGAATTTGCAGGAAATCCGCTTTCCTCGGCATGTTGTTTTATCAGCTGTTCACTGGGTGCTCGGTAGATGCAGTAGATTTTGTCAGCCGTGACATAGCTTTGTACCCACTGAATGTCAGTACCCAGATTTCGCAAAACTGAGCAGGACTGTTGTGAAGCCCCCTGCAATTCATCACCGCTCATGTCGCCTGCGCCAGGTATTTCTCTTTCAATGACATATTCAGGCATGGAGAACCCTCCCAAAGTTGTTAATAACCATCGGCCAGTCTCCCGATAGGGCCTGAGCCGGTTGACCCGGTGCGGGACATACCTTAGTTAAGTTGCAAAAGCCGGTAAAAGCCAACTTTAATCTTGTAAATGATGGCGTAAATAATGGAGTGTCGCCGCCGGCGGAAAATGCTGATATCGTTCGCCGCTTGGAGTGCGACAGCGCGCCGCGGCTTGTGCAGGGACGAGATAAACGAGGACTGAAAATGACAACCTGTGGTGAAGTACTGGCACAACTGCTCGAAGCGTACCGTATCGACACTGCTTTCGGCATTCCCGGTACCCATACCATCGAACTCTATCGCGGTCTGCCGAAAACAGGCATCCGCCATATAACACCGCGCCACGAGCAGGGCGCGGGGTTTATGGCCGATGGCTATGCCCGGGTGACAGGCCGACCCGCCGCTTGCATTACGGTATCCGGTCCCGGAGCGTTGAATATCGCAACCGCGATGGGGCAGGCCTTGCTCGACAGCGTGCCGATGCTGGTCATCTCCGCCGATAACGCCACCCATGAACTGGGGCTGGGTGAGGGCCGCCTGCATGAAACCGTCAATCTGCAGCAGGCCATGCGCCAGTGCAGTCGCTGGAGCCATACCCTGCTGCGCCCGGATGAATTGCCCAAGGTCCTGGCTCGCGCCTTCTCGATATTCCACAGTCAGCGTCCGGGGCCGGTACATATCAGTATTCCCCAGGATGTGATCACTGCTGACGCCAGTCATGTAGATGCGCGGGCCTGGACTCTGCCGTCGCGCCCGGCGCCAGCGCCTGATGCCTTGACTGCGGCAGTCGAATTACTCCGCCAGGCCAGGTCGCCGGTAATTGCGCTGGGGGGCGGTGCCGCCGATGCGGCGGATCTGGCCCGGCAACTGGCGGAACGTCTCGATGCGCCCACCACGTTGACCCACAACGCCAAAGGGATTCTGCCCCCGGAACACCCCCTGCATGTGCGGGGGAGTCCATCCTTTCAGCCGGTGCGTGATCTGTATCAGCAAGCGGATGTGATTGTTGGCATCGGCACTGAATTTGCCGAAACCGACTACGACTTTTTCTTTGATGGGGCATTTGATCTGGGTGCTGCCCAGCTGATCCGCATTGATATCGATCCTGCGCAACACAGTCGCAACGCGCCTTCAGCGGTCGCCATGTATGCCGATGCGGCTTTGGCGTTACAGGCTTTACTGCCGCTGTGTGAGCAGCGCCACGGGGACGGCAACCAGCGCACCAGTGCAGTTAACCAACAACTCAAGGCGCTGGATCACCCGGGCTATCAGGGCTTTCTGGACGCGATTCAGGAGGCGCTGCCCGCCGCGATTGTGGTGGGGGACTCCACCCAACCCGCGTACTTTGCCGCTGCCCAGTATCACGCGCCGCAGCCGCGCTCCTTTGCCAGTGCCGCCACCGGCTATGGCACCCTGGGCTACGCGCTGCCAGCAGCTTTTGGCGCCCGGCTGGGACAACCCGGACGACCGGTGGTGAGTTTGATGGGTGACGGCGGCTTGCAGTTCACTATCAACGAGTTGGCCACCGCAGTTGAAGCGGAAATTGCGGTGGCCGTGGTCATCTGGAACAACCAGTGCTATGACATGATCGCACAGAATTTCCGCGCTGCCGGGATGGAGCCCATTGCCTGCGATATTTACACCCCGGACTTCCAGAAAATTGCCGAGGGTTATGGCTGCCCGGCACTGCGGGCCTCGACCATTGCCGAATTCAAGGCGGCCTTGCAGCAGTCGCAGCAGCACCAGGTGCCCACCATCATCGAGGTGATGGAAGCTGATTTTATATAAGACCTGGGCGGGATCGTCTCAGTGCCAGGCCATCTGGCACTTCAACGAGCTAGTCGTGAAGTGTTACATTTCAAGCCGCGCACCACAGTGTCTAGGCGGTGACGTTTATCTCTTGCGCGCCACCAATTCCTGCTGCGGCGGGTTTTCAATAATGAAGTTCTTCTCGGCAGTAATCAGCCGGTAACTGCGGTACATTTCTCCCAGTGCGGCCAGCAGGTGCCTCTCGCCCCGGGCCAGGGAATCGGTGACTGCCTGTTGCCTCTCGTTCGGCGTCATATCCTCGATATCGGCGGGCAGTGATTGCTCGGCCGCGACCAGCACCGAAACGACATTTTCGATGGTCTCTTCCGCGGCCTTCTGCAGGATCGGCTCATAGGCACGAAAGTTACCCTGCAATTCCAGCAGGGTCTTGATGTTGGTGCGGGTCTGCTTGAGCGCGAAGCGCGCCGGTGCAGTAGCGAGTTTAAAGACCCGGGAGCTGAAACGGTTGGCCATAATAACGGGGGACAGACTGGTAATGAGTGGCGGCAGACTTAAGTCTGTCCCCGGATAGTCAAGGATACCGGAACAGAACGGCAGGGGACAGACCCGCTTGACCGGGGACAGACTCAAGTCTGTCCCCGGTCAAGTCTACATGCGCTCGATAATGATGGCCGGAGCCATACCCCCCGCGGCACACATGGTGACCAGCCCGAACTGCTTGTCGGCGCGCTCCAGTTCATCGAGCAGGGTGCCGATCAGTACCGACCCGGTGGCGCCAATGGGGTGGCCCAGGGCCATGGCGCCGCCGTTAACGTTGACTTTATCCCGGTCCAGATCCAGGTCGCGAATGCATTTCTCCGTCACCACGGCGAAGGCCTCATTGATTTCGAACAGGTCGATATCAGCGACACTGAGACCGGCCTTCGCCAGCACCTTGCGAACCGCGGGAACTGGCGCATTCAGCATCAGGGTTGGGGAGTCTCCCATGTTGCACATGGCCACAATGCGGGCTCGCGGCTGCATGCCGTTGGCGCGGGCGTACTCCGGTGAGGCCAGCAGGACGGCGGCGGCACCGTCGACGACCCCGGAAGAGTTGCCGGCGTGGTGCACGTGAACGATCTCCAGATCCGGGTACTTCTTGTGGATCAGGCCGCGAAAAGTGGTGCCGGCTTCATCCAGCGGGTAGTCGGCCAGGGCGGCGAAGGCGGGTTGCAATTTTGCCAGATCGTCCAATGTCGTTTGCGGTCGGGGGAATTCCTCGTGATCCAGGGCGACGCTGCCGTCTTCCTTGTAGACCGTGATCAGGCTTTTGTCGAAATGGCCGTTGTTGATGGCGTGGTCGGCGCGCTGTTGGGATACGTAGGCCAACATATCCACGGCTTCCCGGTCGATACGCTCAAGGGTCGCCACCGCGTCGGCACACACGCCCTGGTGTGATTGCGGATGGACCTCCCGCAAGCGCAAGTTGTCGCTGTCGATAAACGGCGACATGGGCTCGCCCTGGCCGAAGGTGGACATCATTTCGGTGCCGCCACCGATGCAGAGATCCTCCATCCCGCACATGATATTGGCGGCGGCGATATTCACTGAGGTAATGCCAGAGCCGCAAAAACGGTCCAGGGTCATGCCGCTGGCGCGTACATCGTAGCCGGCGTCCAGGGCTGCCATCCGGGCCAGGTCGCCGCCCTGTTGGCCGCGCTGCTGGCTGGTGCCAAATATGATGTCGCCGACCTCGGCAGTATTGAGGTCATTGCGCTCGGCGATGGCCTTGAGAACCGTGGCACCCAGGTGTTGCGGGTGCTCATCGGCCAGTGCGCCTTTGCCTTTTTTGCCAATACCACGGGGGGTGCGGCAGGCGTCGATTATCCATGCTTCAGCCATGATTACTTCCCCTTCCAGTTAGGCGCCCTTTTCTCGGCGAAAGCGACAGAGCCTTCAATGGCATCCTCACTAGTAAAGATCGGGGTGACGATCTCGTTTTGCTTCTTGAACATTTCCTCACTGCTCCAATCGGGCTGGCTGACCATCACTTGCTTACTGACGGCAACCGCCAGGGGGCCGTTGGCGACAATTTTCGCGGCCAGCTCTTTGGCCGCATCCAGGGCCGTGCCGGCGGGCACTACCTGGTTGATCAGGCCTATGTCGAGCGCCTTCTGGGCGTCGATGAAATCGCCGGTGAGCGCCATTTCCATGGCCAGGCGGGGTGCAATCTGCCGTGGCAGTTTCACCAAACCACCAGCTGCGGCGGCCAGGCCGCGCTTGACTTCGGGGATGCCAAACTTGGCATTATCAGCGGCGACCAGTAAGTCACAGGAGATCGCCATTTCCAGACCACCCGCCAGCGCGTAGCCTTCCACTGCACCAATCAAGGGCTTCTTGGGGCCGCGCTCGGTGAGCCCGGCAAAGCCGCGGCCGGGAATATGCGGGGTTTCGCCGGTGATAAAGGCCTTCAGGTCCATGCCAGAGCAAAAGGTACCCCCGGCCCCGGTCAGGATTCCCACCCGCAACTCGTCGTTGTCATCCAGTTCGTCAAGGGCTGCGACCACACCTTCGGCCAGGGCCTTGTTGGCGGCGTTCCTGGCCTCGGGCCGGTTCAGGGTGATGATCAGTACACCATTTTCGGCGCTGGTTAATACTTCGTCAGACATAGCTGTTCTCCGTCAGGGTGGGTTGCAGTTTGATTAATCGATAAGGCTCACGCCGGCCTCGGCCAGCGGTTCCACCATGGCACCCCGGTTTTTGGCCTCGGAACTGGAGGCGGTGCCGATGAGGGAACGTTTCTTCACGCCCTGGAGGATCGCCGCCAGGCGGAAAAAACAGAACACCAGGTAAAAGTTCCAGTTTTCGATCCCTTCACGACCGGTGCGCGCGCAGTAGGCGGCGATGTACTCCTCATCGCTGGGCAAACCGACGGCTGTCCGATCCACGCCGCCCAGACCGCTGATGCCACCGCCCGCTGGCAGGGCCCAGGCCATGCACTGGTAAGACAAGTCCGCCAATGGATGCCCGAGGGTAGACAGTTCCCAGTCCAGAACCGCAATAATGCGCGGGTCGGTGGTGTGGAACATAAGGTTATCGTTACGGAAATCCCCGTGCACCAGGCTGACCGTGCCATCGTCCGCGGGCATATTGGCCGGTAACCACTCGATAAGGGTCTCCATTGCCGGCGAATGCCCGGTTTCGGAGGCGCGGTATTGCTTGGTCCAGCGACCGACCTGACGCTCAAAATAATTGCCGGGTTTGCCAAAATCAGACAGGCCCACCGCATCCACGTTTACATTGTGCAGGGCTGCCAGTACCCGGTTCATCTCGTCGTAGATAGCCGCACGCGCCTCGTTGCTGTCCAGCTCCGGCAGGGCAGAGTCCCAGAACACACGGCCATCCATATACTCCATCACGTAGAATATAGAGCCGATGATGTCCTCGTCCTCGCACAGGCAAAAGGTTTTGGCGACGGGCACATCGGTATCCTGCAGGGCGCTGATAACCTTGTATTCCCGGTCCACGGCGTGGGCGGACTTCAGCAGTTCACCGGGGGGCTTGCGGCGCAGTACATACTGCTGCTCACCCGCCGTGAGCTTGAAGGTGGGATTGGATTGTCCGCCGGGGAATTTCTCGGCGACGATCTGGCCGCTGAAACCGGGAATATAGTCTTCCAGGTAGCCCTGGAGTGTCGAAGTATCCAGATCTTGTGTGCTCATGAGTTCGCGTATCTTTTGATCAGTTGCTTGCCCAGGGCCATCATGTGGACCTGGTCCGGACCGTCGGCCTGACGGCACCAGCGCGCGTAATTATAGGCTTCTGCCATAAAGTAGTCCTGTGACAAGCCGCCGGCACCGTGAATCTGCATAGCGCGATCAATCACCCCCTGTACCGCTAACGGGGTGGAGATCTTGGCCGCCGCAATCAGGTCGCGGGCCTCTTTGTTACCGACCCGGTCCAGCTGGTCTGCGGTCTTCAGGGTCAGCAGGCGCACTTGCTCAATCTCGCAAAAGCAGCGGGCGATGTCCTCGCGTACGGACTGGTGTTCAGACAGCTTCTTGCCAAAGGTGCTGCGAGTTTCGGCGCGTTTGCAGGCCAGTTCCATGGCCCGCTGGCCGCAGCCGATCAGGCGCATGCAGTGGTGCAGGCGGCCCGGGCCGAGTCGTCCCTGGGCGATTTCAAAGCCGCGGCCCTCGCCCAGCAACAGGTTCTCCGCGGGTACGCGTACGTTGTCAAACAGCACTTCGGCGTGGCCGATGGGGGCATCGTCATAATTGAAGGTTTTCAGAGCCCGTTCCACGGTCAGCCCCGGGGTGTTTTTTGGTACCAGTATCTGGCTTTGTTGCAAGTGGCGATTGGGATTGTCCGGGTCGGATTTGCCCATCACGATAAAGATCCCGGTGCGCTCGTTCATGGCGCCGGTGATAAACCATTTGCGGCCGTTGATCACGTAGCCATCACCATCGCGTTCGATGCGGGTTTCTATATTGGTGGCGTCGGAGGAGGCCACCCCGGGCTCGGTCATGGCGTAGGCAGAGCGAATATCCCCGTTCAGCAGCGGCGTCAGCCACTGTTCCTGTTGTTCGGAAGTGCCGTACATCATCAGCACTTCCATATTACCGGTGTCCGGCGCATTACAGTTGAATATTTCCGGCGCCCACAGTACCCGGCCCATGATTTCCGCCAGCGGTGCATATTCCAGATTGGACAGGCCCGCCCCGTGTTCACCCGGAAAGGCCAGATTCCACAGGCCCTGCTCGCGGGCCTTGGCCTTCAACTCCTCCATCAGCGGAACCGTCGCCCAGCGATTGTCCGCCTGATCCAGGTAGTCGTAGTAGTCGTGCTCTACCGGGTAAACATGCTCATCCATGAACGCGTCCAGGCGCGTCATGTACTGCTGTGCTTTTTCGCTGTGTTCAAAATGCATATCGATTTCCTAACCTATATTCCGGTTGACGCCTTCCCAGTAAGGTTTGCGTAGCTCCTTCTTGAGAATTTTGCCGGAAGGATTGCGCGGCATTTCGGCAATAATCTCCAACTGCCGCGGTATCTTATAACCGGCGATGCGGTCGCGGCAGAACTCGATCATTTCCTCCACTCCCAGTGTTGCATCGGATTTTAGCACCACGAAAGCCAGCAGTGCTTCGCCGAATTTTTCGTCGGGCACGCCGATCACAGCGACATCCACAATGGCCTGGTGATGGGCGAGGGCGTTCTCCACCTCTACCGGATAAATATTCTCGCCGCCACTGACCACCATCTCCTTGATGCGATCCTTGAGGTAGATAAAACCCTCATCATCCCTGGAGCCGGCGTCGCCGGTGTGTACCCAGCCGTCGGTGAGGTTTTTGGCAGTTTCCTCCGGGAGGTTGTAATAAGTCTGCATATTGCAGCCGGCGCGTACCCACAGCTCACCCACCTCGCCATTAGGCACCTCCTTGGCATCGCTATCCATCACCTTGATTTGTACGCCCACTGACGGGCGTCCACAGGAGCGCAACAAATTCGGTTCCCCGGCCAGCGCCCGGTCGTGATCGGCGGGAGACAGGTTGACGACGGTGCCGCAGGTTTCGGTCATGCCGTACATCTGCACAAAGCGCGCCCCGAACACCTCTATGGCGCGGCGCAGCACCGCCTCGGATATGGGTGAGGCACCATAGTAGATCTGTTTGAGTTGCGAAAAATCCCGCTGCTCAATGTCGGGAAGGTTCAGCACCGCCATGATCATGGCCGGCACCATGAATATGCCGTTGACCGGGTACTTCTCTATGTCATCCACCACCGTCGCTGGGTCGAACACCTTGTGCAGGATAATCTCGATACCGGCGAAGAGTGCGCCCAGCACAGAACCGGCGCCACCGATATGGAACAGTGGTGCACATACCACGTCAGCTGCGCCCGGTCCGGCCCGGTGCGGCATCAAAACCGTGTTCATCAGCAGTTGCGTGGTCACGCTGTGATGGTTGACCACCACGCCCTTGGGGTTGCCGGTAGTACCACTGGTATACAGCTGCAGAAACGCCGCGTCTTCCGCAACGGCGATCTCCGGAGCCGCATCCGATTGCTGTGCGAGCCAGTGATCCCAGAGGTGATTGTCTGGTTCAGCGCGGGTGAATATCTGAATTCCTGGGGGCAAGTCGTCGCGCAGGGCCGCCAGGGTATCCAGCATGCCATTGTCCAGCACCAGTAGGGCCCTGGCCTGGGCGTCGTTGATGATGTAACTGAGTTCGGCGGGCGCCAGCCGGTAATTCAGTGAGACGGTCACGGCCCCGATTTTTCCCGCGGCGAGAAACAACAGCAAGTGCTCGAGACTGTTCTCGCCGATAATGGCAACCCGTTGGCCCACCTGCACACCCTCCGCGACCAGGCCGTTGGCCAGCCGATTGGCCAGGGCATTCAACTCGCCATAGCTGGTGGTGTCGCCCCCCTGGGTCAGGCAGGGGTTGTCGGGAAAATTGCGCGCGTAGTACTCGGTAAATTGATGGACGAGCATAAGAGCGGTGTCCTGCGTGTTCGTCTTGCCCGAAAGCCGCTCAGTCTGTGGGCTGGGGCTAGTTTCGACAATGACGCTGTGAAACAAAAAAATGTACCGCAACTGACAGAATAGCAGTTCTGGCCGGCTCAGTTTGCTCCCAGCGCGCGCAGATACAAGTGCTTGTCTATATTCCCGCCGGTGCAGATCAGGCCGACCTTGCAGCCGGCATTGTTTTCGCGCTCCTGCAGCAGGGCCGCCAGAGCCGCGGCGGCGGCGCCTTCAACCAGGTTGTGGGTGTCGGTGAAATAGTGCTGTATGGTGTTAAGCACTTCCTCATCGCTGACTGCCACCACCCGTGACAGATTGCCCAGCATCATGTCCAAAGCCTCCTGGTTGGGAGTTCTCACGGCCAGGCCGTCGGCGATCGTGTTGGCGCTCTGTGTTGGCACGCGGTGGCCGGCAGCAAAGGAGCGGGCGTAGCAGTCCGCTTCTGTGGACACCACACCGACAATTTCAGTTTCCAGGCCCAGTGCGTTGCGGGCAGTAATCATGCCGCACACGCCGGATCCCAAACCGATCGGCACGTAGACGCGATCCAGGTCCGGCTGTGACTGCAGCAATTCCAGACTGTAACTCGCCACCCCTTTTACCAAATCCTCATGGAAGGACGGCACCCGATGAAGTCCCCGTTCCTGTGCCAGAAACTGGGTGTAGGTGGCGCTCTCGTCAAAATCCCGACCGTGTACAATTAGTTCCGCGCCCAGGGCCTGCATGGCCTTGTTTTTGTCGGCGCTATTGCCCTCGGGAACCACAAGCGACAGGTCCAGGCCGTGCCTGGCGGCGGCAAAGGCCAGGCTCTGGCCGTGATTACCGCGGGTGGCGCTAACCACGCCGCTGACCCCGGGTTCGCGCTGGCGGAGATTCTGCAGGTAGATAAGGCCGCCGCGAACCTTGAAAGCGCCCGTGGGATTGTGGTTTTCATGTTTTACCCAAACTTCGCAGCCGCAGCGTTGGCTCAACAGGGGCCACTGCAGTTGTGGGGAAGGCAGCATATGCTGGTAGACTTCGTTCGCTACCACTTGCAGTTCGGTCAGGTCGCTGGCAGACATGCTCTTGCGCTCGATTACCCGGAAGCGGCCTATGCTAACGGAAGCAGGCTAATCAGGACAATCTGCACGGTTGCGACTAGAGTGAATGTATTGGTGCGCGGATCACCGCGGAGGTAAGGACAAATCATGTATACCGAATTACGCGAAGCCTGGGATGAATTGATTCAGCCAGGGCAGATGTTTGAAATCACCACGGTAGAGGTGGCGGGCAATGAACTAAAGGCCTTTGCCCTGGCTCCGGGTTCCCTGCGGGATATCTGGATGGGCACGGTGGGGCACGCTGCTGCCGATTACCTGGTTTACGAGAAAGAGCGCTGGACCTACCAGCAGGCCCACGACCAGGTAGCTTCAATTGCCGCCTGGCTGGCGGCCAACGGGGTGCAGCAGCACGATCGGGTGGCCATCTCCATGCGCAACTACCCCGAGTGGATGCTGGCTTACTGGGCAATCGTCTCCATGGGCGCCGTCGCCGTGGGTCTGAATGCCTGGTGGGTACCGGAGGAGCTGGACTATGGTCTGAAAGACTCGGAGCCGAAAGTATTGATCTGTGACAGCGAGCGACTGCAACGGTTTGCCGGGATAAAGGAGAGTTTCCCCGACCTGAAAGTGGTGGCGGTACGGACTGACGATGCCCCTGCGGGTGTTGTTGCCTGGTCGGAGCTGATCGCAACAGAGCCGGCCATGCCCGATCCCACTATCGACCCGGAAGATGACGCCTGCGTCTTTTATACCTCGGGTACTACCGGTCATCCCAAGGGCGCCCAGCTCACGCATCGCGGCTGCGTCAATAACCTGTTCAGTGTCATGTTTAGCAACGTGGTGCAGAGTGCGGCCACCGCCAAAGTCAAGGGGGATGCACCGGCAGACCCCCTCGCCGGTGGCCAGCAGTCGGCTATCGTGGCGACGCCCCTGTTCCATGTCACCGCCAACAACTGCCTGGCCCAGACCATGACGATCGCCGGTGGCAAACTCGTGCATATGTACAACTGGGATGCCGGCGAGGCCCTGCGTCTGATTGAAGAGGAGAAGGTGACCACCTTCACCGGGGTGCCGGTGATGACCCGCGAGCTCATCGCCCATCCGGATTTTGCCACCCGGGATACTTCCACGTTGAAGGCATTGGGCGGCGGTGGTGCGCCGGTGCAACCGGACCTGGTCGACAAGATTGACAAGAGCAAGGGGGACGCGGCCCCGTCCCAGGGCTATGGGATGACCGAGACCTGCGGCATTATCAGCGCCCTGGCCGGCCCCTATTTTGTTGACAAGCCCAAGAGCGCCGGTGTGGTCATGCCCAATTTCGATATCAAATGTATCGACGAGGAGGGCAATGAGCTGCCCCTGGGCGAACGCGGCGAAATCTGTGTGCGTGGCTCGCAGGTGATCAAGGGCTATTTGAACCGCCCCGAAGATACCGCCGAAACCATCGTCGAGGGCTGGCTGCATACCGGCGACATCGGTTATCTCGATGAGGATGGTTTCCTCTACCTGGTGGACCGGGCCAAGGACATGGTGCTGCGCGGTGGCGAGAACGTTTACTGTAGCGAGGTGGAGACGGTGCTGTTCAAACACGAGGCCCTCGCCGAGTGCGCGGTATTCTCGGTCCCGGATGAGCGGCTCGGTGAAGAAGTCGGCGCCGCCATATACCCCACCCCCGGCGCCAGCGTGACGGCCGATGAATTGCGCGAATTCTGCAAAGACCACCTGGCCGCGTACAAGATCCCGCGCTACATCTGGATCCTGGATGAACCCCTGCCGCGCAATGCCAGCGGCAAGTTCGTGAAGCGCGAGATGCAGGATACTCTGAATGTTGCCGATGCTGGATAGAGCTACGTAGCTGGACCGAGCTACGTAGCTGGATAGGAACCGCCAGGGGGTCAGCGGGGTGTGAGTGCTTGGTGAGATCGTGGAACCAGACTCTCGCTCGATCGGGGTCAGTGGTGGCGTAGAGAGCTGTGGGTAAGTCGCCTTTTACTTACCCACAGATATCAAGCCTCCGCTGACCCC